>CAZUNU010000001.1:0-24706 GCA_964622105.1 uncultured Sangeribacter sp.
GGTTCATGTCGGGATCAGGACCGCCGGCTTTCACAGCGATGGTGATTTCCTTACCGATACGGGTGAATGTGCGGCTCATGTTGCCCCAGCGTTTCAGTTTTCTTGCTTTACGATATTCAAATGCTCTTCCCATTTGTAGTTGTTCTTATATTTTTGTCGGTTTTTTCTTTGTTCAAGATCGGAGTTTTCAACGGAGCTGAGCACCGTTGTTTTCAAGGGCTTTGATCACCTTCTGCATCACGGCGTCGATCTGGCGGTCGTTGAGGGTCTTCTCATCGTCCTGGAGGGTGATGGCTATGCCGTAGCTCTTCTTGCCTGCAGGAAGGTTCTTGCCTTCGTAGACGTCGAATAGTGTGACTTCCTTCAGGAGCTTGCGGTCGGCTTTGCGCACGGTCTCGGCGATGGATGCGAAGGTCACATCCTTGTCGATGAGAAGCGCAAGGTCGCGGCGCACAGGCTGAGTCTTGGGCAGGGGTGAGAAGGTGACGTTATGGCCGGCTACGAGGCGGAAGATGGCGTTCCAGTCAAGAGAGGCGTAGACCACTTCACGGTCAATGTCGAAGCGGCGTAGCAATTCATGGCGGAGGATGCCGAGCTCTCCGATGCGACGGCCCTGGCGGGTGGCGATATTGAGGCGTGCAGAGAAGAATTCATCGGTGTCCTGGGTGTAGACGAGCGCACCCTCGGGCAGGCCGAGGACAACGAAGATGTTCTGCACGATGCCTTTCAGATCGAATACGGAGGCTTCGACGGCTTTGCGGTTCCATGAGGGGAGGATAAAGTCGCCGGTGAGCCAGAGGGCCAGCTCCATATGCTCCGAGAAAGGAGCGAGCGGCTTCTCAACCGTGATCTCCTTTTCGGGATTATGGCTATAGACGTTGCCGAACTCGTAGAAGCGCAGATTCTCGGCCTTGCGGTTGATGTTGTGGGCAATGCTCTCAAGACCGCCGAAGAGCAGGGTCTGACGCATTACACCGAGATCGGAGCTGAGCGGATTCATCACTTTCACGCATCTGTCGAGAGGCATCTGTTCGGATTTCTCGTAGTAAGAAACGGAGGTGAGTGAGTTGTTGAGGATCTCCATGAAACCTTCTCCGGAGAGACGGTCGCTTACGCGTTGCTGCAGTTCATAGCTGAGATCGGTGTCGCCCTTTGGAGAGAGGTTGGCATGCATCTCGGTGCCGAACTCCACGTTGTTGTAGCCATAGACGCGAAGAATCTCCTCCACCACGTCGCAGGGACGGGTGACGTCGACACGATATGCAGGCACACGCAGATGAAGCACATCTGCATTTTCGGGATCCTTCTGCACCTCAATCTCAAGCGCACGGAGAATGGCTATGATCAGCTCTTCGGGAATCTCCTTGCCGATGAGCGAGGCACAGTAGGAGAGGGAGAGATCGATGGATGCGGCATCCACGGGAGTGGGATTTATATCGATGATGTCGCCACATATTTCACCGCCGGCGAGCTCTTTGATGAGGCAGGCGGCCAACTGAGCGGCATAGACCGTGATATTGGGATCGGCACCACGCTCATAACGGAATGATGCATCGGTGTTGAGACCGTGGCGGCGTGCCGTGCGACGAACGCGGGTGGGGTTGAAGTAGGCGCTCTCGATGAAGACGTCGCGTGTCTCGGCAGTGACGCCTGAGTCAAGACCACCAAACACTCCGGCGATGCACATTGGCTCCTCGGCATTGCAGATCATGAGATCGGCTCCGTTGAGAGTGCGCTCCACACCGTCGAGGGTGACAAACTTTGTGCCTTCCTCGCAAGTGCGCACCACAATCTTCTCGCCCTTAACTTTAGCGAGGTCGAAGCAGTGCATGGGCTGACCGATGCCGTTGAGTATGAAATTGGTGATGTCTACGATATTATTGATAGGGCGCTGGCCGATGGTGATGAGGAGATTGCGCAGCCATTCGGGAGACTCCTTCACTTCAACACCGCGGATGGTGATGCCGGAGTAGCGGGGAGCTCCCTGGGCGTCTTCCACAGTGATGGAGACGGCGCCGTCGGCTCTGTCAGACTTGAAGGATGCTACTGAAGGAAGACGCAGCTCAATCTCTTGGGGAGCGCCCTCCTGGCCGAAGTTTTCGCGGGTGAAGAGGGCTTTCAGGTCGCGTGCCACTCCGTAATGGCTTGCTGCGTCAACACGGTTGGGAGTGAGCTCCACCTCCAGACAATAGTCGCTTTCTACGTTGAAATATTCGGCGGCGGGAGTGCCGGGAGCCACCTCTTCGGAGATGACGATGATTCCGGCATGGCTCTCGCCTATGCCGATCTCGTCTTCAGCACAGATCATGCCGTTGCTTTCAACTCCGCGGATCTTTGATTTTTTTATCTGAAATTCCTTGTCGCCATCGTAGAGGGTGGTGCCGACAGTGGCCACGACTACTGTTTGGCCGGCGGCTACGTTGGGAGCGCCGCAGACGATCTGCTGTATATTTCCGTTGCCAAGATCAACTGTAGTGATGTGGAGATGATCGGAGTTAGGATGAAGCTCGCAGGTAAGGACCTTGCCGATTACGATGCCACGCAATCCACCACGGATGCTCTCGACCTCTTCCACCTGATCACATTCAAGACCGAGCGATGTGAGCGAGGCGGCCAGTTCTTTAGGAGAGAGAGAAAAATCAATGTAGCGTTTCAGCCACTTGTAAGAGATATTCATAAGTCTATGCTACTGTCTGTTGTCTGAAGAGAGTATGGCTCCCCCCGCCTGAGGGGATTCAAGCCACAAAAGTAACAATAATTGTGATAATCTCCAAATTTTGGTTGCGGTAGATTGATAAAGGGGCCTCAGTGGCGCAGACGGAACTTGAATTTGCCCTTTTTCTTGGTGGAAGCGTCGGGTGAGGGAAGCTCAATGCGGAAAGTTGTGCCTTTCCCAAGTTCAGAATCCTTGACGAATATACGGCCACCGTGATACTCTTCGATTATGCGTTTCACCAGAGTCAGGCCAAGACCCCATCCGCGTTTCTTTGTGGTGAAGCCGGGGGAGAAAACGTTCTTGAAGTTTTTGCGGGCTATCCCCTTGCCGGTATCGGTCACTTCAATCCATACGCGGTCTTTGTCGCTGCCGGTGGTGACAGTGATGGAGCCTTCCCCGCCCATGGCATCTACGGCATTTTTGGTGAGGTTTTCCATAACCCATTCAAAGAGAGAAGGGGAGAGGAACACTCCATGATCATCGGGAGAGAAATCGAGATGGAATGTAACTTTACCAGACACGCGGCTCTTCATGTATTCGAGAGAACGCCCTACCGTCTCGTTGAGATATTCAAGCTGAAGCTCCGGGATAGAACCTATCTTGGAGAACCGGCGGGCTATGGTGGAGAGACGGTGGACATCCTTGTCGATCTCTTGGGTCACCTCCGGAGCTACACCCGATGCAGTGAGATATTCGTTCCAGGCCATAAGGGAGGATATGGGGGTGCCCAGCTGATGGGCTGTCTCTTTCGAGAGTCCGGCCCATACACGGTTCTGCTCCGCCTTCTTGGTGTAGACCACGGCCACGTAAATTATCAGCACCAGCACAATCATCACCACAAGCTGTATGTAGGGATAGAGGCTCAGCCGTTTAAGCAGGATTGAATCCTCATAATAGATATACTGATAAGCATTGTAGTATATCTCCACGCGGATGAAATGCGGATCGGTGTCGGCCAGTTCGCGCAGGGGGCGTCCTTTGCCGGCATCTCGCAGACGGTTGGTGAGATAATGCCGGTTGCGGGGGGATAGCTCCTGAAAAGCCTGGATGTCGTGGTCGGATTTGTCGGGGAGTTCGAAATTGCGGTAATCCACAATGTTGTAAGCCGAGTCGGTAACGAGAACGGGAATGGAATTGTTCTGACTGATGATGGCCAGCAGAAACTCGAAATCAGAGTCTATGTTGGATTTGGCCAGACGCTCCGTGGCGCTTGCCCATATGTTCATTCTCTCACGCTCTTGCTGTGCGAGTTCCTTCACGAGACTATTGCTCACGAGCAGGAAAGCGATCACGGCTATTGCCGAGATTGCCAGAAATATGATCTTGCCTGCACGCTGCCGCTCGTAGATGCCCATTTGAAAAGTGATTTTGTTACACTGGTGTCCGGTTATGGATTGGCTTGTTGTTCTGAGGCGTGCTGATTTGATGCGCGGACGGAATCGAGAATGTAGCGCGCCACTGAATCAGAGGTGTTTGGACCGATGACGATGTCGGCCGCCTCCTTTACCTCAGCCACGGCATTGTCTACGGCTATGGCCACATCTGCCTCACGCATCATCGGGAGATCGTTGATGTTGTCGCCGAATACAACGACACGGTCGGCTCCCGTGAGCTGGCGCAGGCGACGGAGAGCGTTTGCTTTGGAGGCCGCTGAGGAAAACACCTCCAGGATACCCATGTCGGGGCCATACATATCGTGATAATAGATGGGGTTGCAACCCTCTACCCGGCAGATATCTTTGTAGGTGCGCTCGGTGTGGGTGCTTGGTTGCATCGCATAGAAGAGCACCACATTCTCAAGCGGCTCGGGAAGGCGCGATGTGCCATCGGCAGGAATATGAAAGACCTTGAAGCGCGTGTCGTCACGCTGGGCTATGAATTCCTTCTCGGTGTCGCTGAGCGGACCATAGTGATAGATGTGGATTACGTCGTCTGGGAGGGTGTAAATGAAAGTGGGGAGCTGATTCTTACGGAAACATTCCATCACGCTCGTGGCCGCATCGGGTGAGATGGTGACCACGTTGCTGTAAGCGCGCGTAGCCGGATCCCACATGGCGCTGCCGGTCATCACTATGAAGGGGAGACGGGAGTGGACGTCGCGCATAAGATTGGCTACGGTGGAGGGGGTGCGTGCTGTAGCTATACTGAAAAGGGCTCCCGCGCTGATGGCTTCATTGAGCATGGCGACTGAAGCCGGAGAGATTCTGGCGTCGGCTCCGAGGAGAGTGCCGTCGAGATCACTTACGTAAAGGGTGGTAGCCATACTGCCGTTTATTTTTTCCTGACTTTGATTTCTTCCCATTCCACATCGCTCACCTGGCTCTCATGATAGACCGTCTCCTGTCGGCCATCACGCTCAACACCAATGGTGGTCTGTGAATAATTGATAGTCTCTACGAATTCCACGTCTACGGCGTATTCCTTGGGAATAAGCGGGCCGGAGGAGCGGGAGGATTTTCTTTTACGGGTGCGGGAAGAGGAAGACCGGCGCCCGGCATCGTAGGCAGATGATCGGCCTGAGGATTGGCTTCTCTGCGCATTTTCGTTGGCTTTCTGTTGCCTGCGGGCCTCTCTTGAGCCTGGCCGTGGGGGCATGCCGGTGGCGCGGCGTATATAATCTTCCGTGCGACGGGCCATGAATCCGGCCAGCCAGCGTTTTATCTGTTGCCCGAAGATGAGCCAGATAAGGAAGAGGATGATAAGAAATATGATGAAGTGCATATAAAATCTGAGTTGACGGGAATTGATGCAGAAGTGGAGTCAGGCGTCAGGCCTTCTCCTGCATACAGAGGGAAAGGAGCACATAGAACACTATGAGCCAAAGTAATCCGGCTACGCCAAACGTGAAGCAGCAGATGGCTGCGGCCAAAACGAGCAACAGACGCGGGAAATTCTCTTTGAGCGAAAGGCTCTTGAACTTGAGGGAGAACATCCGGAAGCCGGAGTTCATGAGCCAGCACTCCACGAGAAGAATCGGGAGGAACCAATACCATGAGGAGAGGAAAATCACGTTGTCTTGCGCGAAGAGGGAAGCGAAACCTATCCAGAAGATGGCATTAGCCGGGATCGGGAGGCCGATGAAGGTAGTGGTCTGACGTGTGTCGAGGTTGAATCGTGCAAGGCGAATGGCTCCTGCCACGGGTATGAGCAGAGCCGTCCAGGCCACCCAGGGATCTAAACCCTGCTGAAGGATTAGATGGAGCACTATGATTGCCGGGGCCACTCCGAATGTGACAAGGTCGCAGAGCGAATCAAGTTCTTTGCCTAAATCGGAATAGGCATGAAGGGCTCTTGCGGCGAATCCGTCGAGAAAATCGGCCACGGCGCCGATGGCTATGAATATGAAAGCCCACTGATAGGCGGGAAGGCCCCACATAAGGTCGGTGCCTCTTGAGCCAGCCACAATGGCCATGCAGCCTGCGAGGAGGTTAATGCATGTGATTGAGTTCGGAATATTTCGTTTGATTGGGTTCATTTTTACTGTTTTGAAGTGAGACGTGCCACAGGTGTAACGCCTCCCTTCACATTTTGTTTCATTTCAACAAGAATTTCCGCATCCAAAGGGAGGTAGATATCTACTCTGGAGCCGAATTTGATGAAGCCGAGATGATCGTCGATATTGGCGCGATGTCCGCGGCGGGCATAGGTGACGATGCGGCGTGCCATTGCTCCGGCTATCTGGCGCACGGTGATACGATGGCCGAAAGTGACGATGCCGATTGTGCTCCGTTCATTTTCCGTGCTGGCTTTCGGAAGATAAGCTGACAGGAAACGGCCGCGGTGATGGCGGACGTATTCTACCTCACCGTCGACAGGATACCAATTGGCATGGACGTTGAGCGGCGACATGAAAACGGAGAGCATTATGGCGTCTGACTTAAGGTATTCAGGCTCATATACTTTCTCGATGGCCACGATATGGCCGTCGACGGAGCTGACCACCATATCCTGGCGTGGTCCCTTGTACTTGCGCTTAGGACACCGGAAAAAGTTGAAAACAAAGATGTATATCACCAGGGAGATGGCGGTGAATATGACGGGCAGCACGATCGGGGGCATGAAAAGCCACACCGGCACGTTGAGTGCGGCGAGTACGATGAAGAGGAGAATGAGGATATTGGTGCCTTCGTGGTGGATTTTCACGTCTTAAATATTATTTCAGCGTCTGAGGGCATTGAAACCCGGATAAATAAACAGTGGTTGACAACCGGCTCATGCAAGCTGCCTGCGTAAGGAGACGGAGCACGAGCCAATAAATGAAGTTTTGACCGCTTCAGTTGCAAAATTAAGGTTTTTCTTAGTATCTCACAAATTTTTTGTAACTTTACGCACCATTTTCAACTTCCAACTACCGGATATGGCACAACAACAAGCATTATTAGTGGTAAACCCAGTGGCAGGAACGCGATCGAAGCGTGGTCTGAGTGAAATCGTCACCGAGCGCCTTGGAGAGCGTGGGATTGCTGTGGAGACAGTGATGACAGAGGGAAGGGGGCATGCCTCCGAACTGGCTGCCCGCGCTGTGCGTGACGGGCTTGACATGGTGCTGGCCGCAGGCGGCGACGGCACCGTGAACGAAGTGGCCAATACGCTTTCGAACACTGTGATGCCTTTAGGAATAATTCCTCTCGGGTCGGGCAATGGCCTGGCGCGTTCGCTCGGCATACCCCAGGACGTAGGAGAGGCGCTTCACATAATCGAAGAGGGCCACAAGATAAGGTGCGACCGCGGAATGGTGAACGGGCGTCCGTTCTACTGCACGTTCGGTGTAGGTTTTGATGCGGCTGTCAGCGAGAAGTTCGCTTCCATGAAGAGACGTGGGCGTTCCACATACGTGCGAAGCGTGCTCCAGGAATTCATCAATTATAAAAGCGAGCCTTATGCCATATCGATCAATGGCAGCGTCATAACCGAAAGAGCTTTCCTCGTGGCCGTATGCAACGCCTCCCAGTATGGCAACAACGCTTATATAGCGCCACAGGCGAAACTATCTGACGGCCTGCTCGACCTCATAGTGATTCATGACGGCTCTCCGCTCTCGTCGGTGAAGATGGGGGTGGATCTGCTTACGGGTTTCCTTGACCGCAACACGCGCATAGAGAGCTTCAGGATAAGCGCCGCCACCATAACACGCCTTAATGCCGGCCCGGCGCATCTTGACGGCGAGCCGCTCACACTCGGCACTCATCTTGACGTGAAATGTGATGCTTCGGCGCTCAGTGTGTTTGCTCCTGAGAAAGAGGCTGATTTCAAGCCTATACTCTCGCCGCTGATGGCCATGTTTCAGGATTTGCGTTATGACGTGCTTGCCAAACTAAAACCCTGATACTTTCAGTTGCTTCCGGGGCTGTTGATGCCGAGGACAATTCAGTTGATTTCAATTATTATCTCGCCGGCCCAGACATTGTCGATCTGAATGCCTCCTGTGATGAAGTTGGTGAGTAATTTGCCTTTTACGGATGTGACGTGACCGCGCTCCAGAGGGAAGGTGATGCCCGATGTCTGCGACACTATTACCTGTGCGGAATTTAAGACGGTGACCGTGATGGTATGCATGTATTCTCCGGGAGGATTGAAGAGCCAGTCGGAGCCGATGCTCATTTCCACACCGGGAAAGGTGATTATAGGAAGGGCAGAAGAGAAACGTACTCCGCTTAAGGGACCTATGGCATTATTATCCAAGAGTGAGTATCCGGCAGGAATGTCGGAGTCGTAATTAACCGTGATGGTGTATCTCTCGCCTTTGCGGCGTGCCTCTTCCGTCTGTTGCAGGAAATCCTGATAATCGACCGCTATAAGCCTGAATCGAGCCATAGGCGTAACAAGAGGGAGCGTCATTTCTTCCTTGGAGTTCCATTGGCCGGAGAGATGGCGCAGGTCTATGTCGGCCGACGCTGTAAGACAAATTCGCCGGTCAGACTCCTCTCCATGCGGCACAAGTGACTTTATAAGATTGATGTCTGAAATGTCGTAGCCGGCAGGCTCCAGCGATGAAGGCTGTAGACAATCACACCACACGGTGATATGATAGGTTTCCGCTTTAAGTTTGAATGGCAACTCAAGGCGGAAAAGGCCGTCGTGGGCCTCTTCGGGCAGCATGACTTTAGAGAACGGGTGACGTTTGCCGGATTTTTCCTTAAGTTCGAGATAAATACGCCGTGGATACTGACTGCCGCGGGTAGACTTAATCCCCTGTTTCTCATCCGTGTTGGTTATATAGACTTCTCTGTCAGACCACTCATCCTCAAAACTAAGCAAAAGAGCCAGGTCAATCTCAGTAGGATCAACTGTCACTTCCGCTGAGGGATAGGTGTGGATGCACCCGGTTAGCCCTATCCAGAAAAGGAAGGCTAAAATTATTGGGATATATTTTGAGGGGTGCATAGGAGTATTATTGTTTCAGATGGAGGGGGAGTACGAAGGATTGGTTAGCCGGAAACCCATGAATCGATAAGGCCAGAACTCAGGGGTTGATATGGTAGAGGAGTGATACGGAGAGGTGATCCGGACCGAAATATGATGTGGTGCGCGTGTCGGCGAGGCGTCCGTTTGGGGTATTGTAGAAGCGGTCGTAGCGCAAATACGCGTAACCGATTCCGGCCGAAAGTTCCAGACCCCAATGGCGATCAAACCGGAAAGCATAGCCATATGTTAGTCCTGCCCCGAGCAATGGACAGCGGCGGTCTTGATAGCGGTAACGACCCCACTTCAGGTTATACCATGCTATTGAGGCATGAATCCCGCCAAAATGGCCTTTCCCGGGATGAGTGAACCACCAGCGCCCTTCCGGCTGAAGGGCAGCCACACGCAATGAACGCTTGGCGGAGATGAACCATGGACAATACCATATAGGAAGCGATACGGAGATATGGCTGCTGAGTTGCATCTCAAAACCAATATTCATGATCGAGGCGCACCAGGGGAGTAGGTTGGTCTTCACTGTCATAAGCCGTGGAGAAGCATCATGCTGTGGAGATGCTTTCAAGGCGTCGGGAATAATGGTTGAGGGTGAAGGGGGAGCGGCTTTTGCTGAAAGAGGGTAAAGCAACAGGAGTAACGCCGACAGCATCCAAAGCAAAGTATGGCTTCCATATGTATGGCGGATATGGCCGCTCATGACACAGAGACCAATGGAATATACTTGCCGTAGCCTTCCTCTTCCATTTTCTCAAGCGGCACGAACCGGAGCGAGGCTGAATTGATGCAGTAGCGGAGTCCGCCATCATCTTGCGGACCATCGGGGAATACATGGCCGAGATGCGCGCCGCTGCTTGCAGATCTCACTTCTGTGCGGATCCGGCCGAAAGAGGTGTCGGTGTGTTCGGTTATCAGAGAATCGTCGATCGGACGCGAGAATGCCGGCCAACCGCATCCGGAATCGTATTTGCGTGAAGATACGAAGAGGGGAGTGCCATCGGTGATGTCAACGTATATACCGGGACGGAATTCATGGTCATACTCGTTGACAAACGGGCGCTCGGTGGCACCGTTTTGGGTGACCTCCCATTGCAGCGGGGTAAGACGGCGGCGCAGTTCCTCGGCTTTTGCAGCTCGTCCGGCAGCTTGCTCTGCATCCTTTTCAGCTGATCTGGTGCCTTTCATTTCACGGGCGTCCTTGAAGAGGGCCGGATCAACATGGCAATAGCCACCGGGATTCTTGACAAGGTAATCCTGATGGTATTCCTCAGCGGGGTAGAAATTCTGAATCAGACCGTATTCAATGGCTATAGGCTCTTTGTGGCGTCGCTGGAGAGTGGCGAGCATGGCCTCCACTACGGGAGCGTCTGCCTCGGAATCGTAGTATATGCCGGTGCGGTATTGGGTGCCTATATCTCCCCCCTGTCGGTTAAGGCTCAGCGGGTCGATGCTTCGGAAGTAGAGCGAGAGCAGATCAGTGAGACTCACTTTGGAGTCGTCGTAATCCACCTTCACTGTTTCGGCGGCGTTGGTTGTGCCGGTGCAGACGAGACGGTAAGATGGGTCGGGAATGAGGCTGTTGGCGTATCCGGCAGTAGTGGATGTGACGCCCGGAACGAGCGAAAAGAGGTGTTCTGTACCCCAGAAGCATCCTCCGGCAAGATATATTGTCTTGATCATGGTTATATGGGTTGGATAAGTCTGAAGAAGCCTGACTGACTTCGACAATTTGCATTGTTTTAGCGCTATCAGCGCTATCGATTGCTTGCGTGTCGCGCCTGAGCATTGTAGGGCGCTTTAACGTTAGCGGCCGCGCTTGAGGGCGTTTGCCCGTTGCAAAGTTAATAAAAATATATGCCATAAAGGGGAAGAATGGTAAAAAAAGGTGAAGTATCGCAACAATATTGCCGTAGGTGCGTTAAAAAGTAAAAATTCAAAAGTAGAAAATCATGCCTAAAAGTAATCTATATACCCGGACCGGCGATCAGGGCACTACCTCACTTGTAGGCGGCACCAGGATCAAGAAGAACTGTATCCGACTGGAATCATATGGCACGATTGACGAATTTTCGTCGCAGTTGGGGGTAATTCTCTCAAGTCCGGAATGTCCGGATGAGGTAAGGGGTCAGCTCCGGAGCATCCAGAACATGCTTTTCAATCTCGGCGGATACTTGGCTTGTGAGTCGGTGGCGGCAGATGAGGAAAATGCCGGACACGGAGTAGCGGCCTGGGGACTGAAGGAGGAGGATCTGACACGTCTGGAGGGCTGGGTAGATGCCCTTGACGAGCAGACTCCCAAGATCAATGCCTTCGTGTTGCCGGGAGGATCTCCGTTGAATGCCCAGACGCATGTGGCGCGTACGGTGTGCCGTCGAGCCGAACGTCTGATTCTGGAATTGGCTGAGAAGGAATATGTGGATCCGCTGCTTTTGAAGTATATCAACCGTCTATCGGATTATCTCTTCATCCTTGCCCGCTATTTCAATTTCATAGCCGGCGTGGAGGAGATAACCTGGCAGAAAACGGATTAATGCAGCAGGATTGTGTTGCTCCGTATTACCTGCTTTGAAATGATATTACTGTCAGTAATTCATCTAATCGATTGACAGTAGAACCAAGTTGGCAGTCAGCATAATGATCAGTTGGTAGTCGGGAGTAACCAATTAAAAGAATAGAAAATTAAGAAACACAAATATAAAAATTAAAACTTTATTGATATGTATTGGACACTTGAACTCGCGTCTAAACTCGAAGACGCACCATGGCCTGCAACAAAAGATGAACTTATCGACTATGCAATGCGTAGCGGCGCACCCCTTGAGGTGATCGAGAATCTTCAGGAGATGGAAGACGAAGGCGAAACCTACGAGAGCATCGAGGAAATCTGGCCCGACTATCCCTCCAAAGACGACTTCTTCTTCAACGAAGAGGAATACTAATTGGAAATTAGCCGATTTTGTCGGCTTAGATTATTAAAATACAAGCGATTGGCAAGTTGTAGGATAGACTTGTCAATCGCTTTTTGTATTTTATGAGTGGTGGATCCAGTGATTACAATCTGTCCTTCGACATCAACCCCGATTCTGGGTGTCATTCCACGTCAAAGTCGATTTTGGGTGTCATTCGATATCAGGCTCGTCTTCGTCTTCTGAATTCTTGTAGAATTCTGCATTAAACTCAATTTGGCAACGGAAGAGGGTGGCGCATAGATTCTGTAAGTCATTCACGGATGGGAAGGTCTGATAAATCAAACTTTGTAGGGTTCGCCATGATTTCACACCCAGCATGCCTAAAACGGATCGGAAAGTATTCTCTAAGGTCGCTATCTGCGGAGAGAAATTCATAATGGATAACACATTCGGTTTTATTTGCGATAAAAGAAACCTTTTCTTAATTTTGCAGTGATAGGTGCAGAAAAATGTAGAATTTTACATAAATCTGCACTGGTCAATGTAAATTATGAAATTGAACTTGAAATAATCAAACAATTCATAGAGTGGAAAGTCCTTGAGGGGAGGAAACCTATTCTTCTAAACTACTCGTGAACATGATGCATATAATGAAAGGAATTTTTATAGCGATTGCAATTTGCTTTGCAACGATTCAAGCACTGGCACAAACCGCTCAGATAAAAGTGGGCTATGATTACGATTTTTACGATCCAAGAGGAATTGCAAAACATCAGGACTTTATTCTTCTTGCCGGTGATCAGGATTCAAAATTCTACAATGGTAAGACACAATGGCTGGATTCAGTCAGGTGCACGAAAGAGGGAGACCGATGGTATACCCAGCAGAGTCTCGTCATGATGGGCGAGCTCATGAATAAAACGCGTGATGAACGGGAAGCAATTTTGAGCAGTTCAGCTATTGGACGCTCGGCGGGAATGTACGTGGTGCGTAAAGGGAATAAGTTTAACGTATGGGATGAAATTTATCACGAACACCGGAAATATTCAGAACCTATAGAAGATAGGGATTGGATTATTGTGGAGGACTCAACCAAAACAATTCTGGGTTATGAATGCATAAAGGCCACGACAAATTATCATGGCCGTCAATGGTCGGTATGGTTCACTCCTGAAATACCCATGAGTGCCGGACCTTGGAAATTGTTAGGATTGCCAGGGCTAATACTTGAAGCGGTTGATTCTACCGGGCAACATCACTTCAGTGCAACTGGAATAGAATCTGTAAATATGAAAATTCCGGAAGTCTATGAGCCGTTTGAGTATGAGAAAACCACACGGAAAGAGTTTTTGAAACTTTGCCGCTATCGCTATGATAATCCCCAGGGAATGCGAGACTTACATTACGGTGGAACTGCACCGCAATTGTCACAGGAGGCCATCGAAAGGGAGATGGGTAAAAAAGGATACGACCTGTTGGAAACCGATTATTGATACTGATTACGGATCCCACAGTGGCCAATCTACTATCCGCCTGAATAATGTCTGACGACTTATCACAACTGGATAATGGCAGACAACTTCCCTACTTACGTATTCTATTTGACTCTGTTAGTTGCTTTTTTGAGCACGATGTAGGAATCGGTTTTGTCGGAGTTGAGGCGCGTGATGGAGTCGTTGATGCAATCGATGGAATTAACCATAGGAAGCACTTTTTTCAGCATCTCTTCCAATTCCATATTGTCACAAGCCATTTCTGTAGTGGATATGTCGGTAAGAGTGATAGAGGCGTTATCCTGATGATATTGACCACCGATGTGATTGCAGTTGGTGACGATCCCGAACGTATTATCTGCCTTGAAGTCGATGTATGACGTTATTCCTTGGCCAATTTCGGAAGGGCGCACATACGATGAATCATTCTCAACAACATTCTCTATGTCCCACTGGCCTTGAATGTTGACAGAGAGGGTTTTCGTATTCTCCGTTGTGTCTGTCACATCCTTGTCTTTAACGGAGTCATTTTTTGCACCATTACATGCACTCATGCCTAAAAGAAGGCAAATCATAAAATATTTCCACATATCTTTTTCTGTTTAAATTCCTTTTACATTCTATAGCTTTGGTGTTTATTGGATGAATGTGCTGAATTCCTTGCGAATGGCTTCACGGTCTGCGGGAGAATAATAATAATGGGTGGAGTGAGATAGGATCAGAGTAGATACATTTGGCACCTGGTTTATTATTTTCTCCGTGGTCCGGGAAACCATTTCATCCCCGCTTGAAATCATTGCCTTGACAGGACATTGAATGAAGGGCAATATTGCCTTCCTGACATGCGAAATTTCATTGAATAATTCCATATACCGTTTCGGCCATCCATAATAATGGAAGGGATTGAGATCTACGGAAATTCCATAGGCATCTTTGGCTGCCTGTGCCATAGGGTCGGATTGTGTTCTCCCGGTAAGCACTTTCAGGGCATTCCTCAACAGCGAGAAGCGTGGCCGTATACGCAACGGAGGATTCAGTAGAAATAATCCTGACAGCTTGTCGATGGTGGCATATGGCATAAGCAGCAGACAGCCCATGGAATGACCGATGCCGATGATCCTGTCACAACGGGTGGCCATATCGGATATTGCTTCCTCAACCTGCTGTCTCCATTGCTCCATTGAGGCATGAGAGAACTCCAGGGCATTCCCTCCATGACCTTTGAGACTTACATAGCCGCACTCGTAATTCTCCGGGACAAGAGGAGTCAGGAAATCAAAGATTTTATTGTTTCCTACAATACCATGAACAAAGATTATGCCACATCTTTCGGTCATATGGAGATTGTGTTTAACTTTATTACCGGGGAATAAGCTGGCAGAATGAAGATCTGCCGGTATATACATAACGTCAGTATTGAGATAATGGTATCTTAGGGGTTGAAAAAGAAATGATACTGCCATCAGGTATTACAGCAGACCTTGCTATGCAAGCGTGAGCTGAATGAAAAAAACAGACGCCAGCTTCAGAATTCACGGAATAATCATTACCTTTGCAAGTGGTGGTTTCCTTAATGATTCCCCTACTTGTGAATCAGGGTTTAGAGGTAACAGGTATCCGGTTCAATCATCACCCGGTTCATATGAAAATTGAATAATGTAGTTCAATTATGGTCAGCAAAAGATTTAATACCTTGAAAAGAATATTGTTTGGCGTGGCCATGTGCTTGGCGTGGCTGTCGGTAGCCGGTCAGAAGTCCTTGCCATTGCCGGAGATTCCCGTAGCATTTGAGAAAAATAGCCATCCGTTGGAAGGCTCCGATTTATTTGTAGAGGAGAAAGTGGATCTGGCCATCACTCCCGGTCCTTTTCAACCGGATTGGGAGTCGATAGAAGCCAACTATCCCGGTTCACCCGAATGGCTCAGGGATACCAAATTTGGGATTTGGGTGCATTTCGGCCCTCAGTCGGCAGGAGAAAGCGGCGACTGGTATGCGCGCAATCTCTATAAGCCAGATCATCACGCCTACAGGAATCATCTGCAGCGTTACGGGCATCCGTCGGAAGTGGGCTATAAAGACGTGTTGCATACCTGGAACCCGTCTAAGCTTGATCCTGCCTATCTCACGGCGTTATACAAGAAAGCCGGGGCACGCTTCCTGATGATCCAGGGTGTGCATCACGATAACTATGATCTCTGGAACTCGCAATATCATCCATGGAATTCTGTCAACATAGGTCCGAAACGTGATCTGCTCCGGGAATGGAGTGTAGCATGTCGAGAAAATGACATGCGTTATGGCGTTACGTTTCACCATGAGTATACATGGTGGTGGTGGCAGACCGCTTTCGGGAGTGACAAGGTGGGAGAGAAAGCCGGCGTGCCCTACGATGGTCATCTTACGCTTGAAGACGGTAAAGGCAAATGGTGGGAGGGGTATGATCCACGCTTGCTTTACGGAATAGATTTGCGCGAGTATGATACGGTAGAGGAATGTGCTGCCAGTCCATGGTCGCCACCGAAGCCCGGCATCTTTTCACGTCATCTTGATTACGCGAGATGGTATGCCAGGCAATGGGCTCTCAGGATGATGGATGTGGTGCATAACTACGATCCCGACTTTATCTACACGGATGGCACGGTGGAAGGTCCTTTCACCGGCAATGGCACCGGCACGGGGTATAAATGCAATGCCATGCAGACGGTAATGGCTGATTATTATAACAATACATTGAAAAACCGTGGTAAGGTCGACACGTTCAGCATCATAAAATTCCGTCACCCTACAAATGGCGCCGTGAATACTGCCGAGTTCGCTTTTCCTGATAGTATCAACTCCGCTCAGCCGTGGATAAGGGAAGCTCCCGTAGGCGATTGGTTTTATGCACCCGGTTTTGTGTACGACTCCGGCATGATGATACGCTTCATAATAGAGTCAGTGTCGCGCGACGGCAATGCGGCCCTCAACATCTGTCTGCGACCCGACGGGTCAATTGATGAAGAGTGTGTAAAGATGCTCGAAGAGGTAGGAGAGTGGATGGATGTAAACGGAGAGGCTATCTATGGAAGCAAAGCTTGGAGTGTGCTCGGAGAAGGGCATAAGGATAAGAACGGGGAGCTAAGAAAACTACCCGGCGGGGGATTAGGGCGGAGTCATGCCGATTTCAAGTTTGAGAAAGAAGACTTCCGGTTTACTGTCGGCAAAGACGGTAGTCTCTATGCCTTTTGCATGGTAAGGCCGGAGCGCGGGGAGCGGCTTCTCGTGAAATCGCTTGCCAAGGGCAATGGTCTGAGTCCGCAAACGATCAATGACGTGCGTCTGTTAGGCTATGATGGGCCCCTCCAATGGAGTCATGGAGAAGACGGCCTCGAGATCCTCTTCCCCGATACTACCACCGCCTCCCAGGCAGCCGTAACCTTCAAGATCAGCCGGTAAAAGGCTTTGTACGGTAAATCAACATGAGAAATAGATTTTTCAATGTAGGTCAGGGGTGGGAATTTGCACAGGTGGTGAAGAAGTGCTAAATTTGTGGGATAGTGAGTATGAATAACCCGTTTGATTATATCCCGGATGATGCTTGCAACGTAGCTTTCCGTAAGCTGGTTGCAAGGATCGAAGCACTCAAAATGAGTGCGGATCCTGCTGATGTCAATTTCTGCCGCGAACTCGAAGAGGGGAAGATGCTGGGCGTCCTTATTTGCTCTGGCAATTCTTGTAAGTGTGAAGACTTGAAGAGCCTTGGAATTTCGGGTGACACCCGGGGACAAACAGAGGGTAGTGGGGATGCGGAGGAGATGCGGGTGCTTTATGCTTTTTCGGGGCAGTTGGGCGATGGGGGATTCTTTCATGAGGGATTTGTGGGTCCGGTGTTCGATTATCTTCAGCCTGATGGATATTTCAAGACTCATGAGAATGACATCTCCCGACAGAATGAGGAGATTGCACGTTTTGAGGATACGGTCGTGAAACCTCTACGGGATGAGTACGAGGTTGTTAAACAACGACTTGAGGCAGAGGTAGAAGTATATAGGGAGAAGTGCCGCTTGTCAAAGCTGGAGCGCCATGCCAAACGAAATTCCGAAGCGGCCAGGCATGTGGATCACGAAGATCCGGATAGACGCGAGGCAGAGGAAGATAAAAGCCAAAGCGTGAGTAGGATAGCTACGACATCGCAAGAGGATTTGGAGGCGATGATCCGGCAGAGTCAGTTTGAGAAGGCTGAACTGAGGCGTATGAAGAAGAGGGTTGCCGGTGAATTGACGCCGTATGCTGAGAATCTGCAGAAAGTTCGGAAGCAACTTGATGGCATGAAGGAGAAACGCAGGGCGGATTCGGAAGCTTTGCAGAACTGGCTTTTCTCGAATTTTAAAGTGCTCAACGCTTGTGGTGAAAGCCGTAGCCTGAGTGAAATCTTTGCTGATACGCCAATGGGTGTTGCGCCATCCGGAGCAGGGGAGTGTTGCGCTCCGAAGCTCTTGCAGGCGGCTTATCTGCAGGGATTGACACCTGTGGCTATAGCTGAATATTGGTATGGCAAACCGAAAGGCGGGGAGGTGCGCCTCCATGGCGCATATTATCCTGCTTGTAGGGGAAAGTGTCTGCCGGTTCTCAGCTGGATGCTTCAAGGGTTGACAATTGACCCACCTCTTCAGAGTAACCTTTATTCAATTACTGGTATTGATACGGTAGAGAGAAGGAACAGTGATACAACATCTCCCGAAAGCCAATCATTTACAGCATTTGCTCCGGAACTCGTTTATGAGAACGAATGGTTTTGTGTGGTCAACAAGCCAAGCGGTATGCTGTCAGTGCCCGGGAAAAGCCGTGCTATGTCTGTACAGGAATGGCTTGCAGAGAGATATGGACATGATCGGTTTGTGAAGATGGTGCATCGACTTGATCAGGATACCTCCGGTTTACTGATAGCCGCTCTAACGCCGCTATCATTTAAGGTACTCCAGGCGCTTTTTGCGAGGCGCCGGGTAACTAAGACTTATGTGGCTGATCTTGATGGCGACTTTGCATCGCGTGGCCTTCAACGGCAGGGACGCATTGAATTGCCTCTGTCACCCGATTGGCTTGACAGGCCACGCCAACGTGTGGACATTGAGAATGGTAAGGAGGCCGTGACCGAGTATGAGTTTACTGGTGGAGCAGAGGGCAAGAGTCGCGTTGTGTTTCATCCGCTAACGGGGCGCACCCACCAGCTGAGGGTCCACTCGGCATCGGGAATGGGACTTGGCATGCCTATCGTCGGCGACCGCCTCTATGGTAAGAACGCACCCGGCTCACTTACACGTCTTCATCTTCATGCTCAGAAAGTTGAGTTCAAATTTCCTATAAATGGAGAGTATTACAGCTTCGAGTCGGAGGTGCCCTTCTGATACCTGTCATGTGCAGGCGAGGGAGACTTGGTGAGTCAATAGAAGTGAAAGGGACGCCGACTGCGAACATGTAGCCACTCATTGACGTTGATAAGGCAATAAAGATGGTTTCCGCTGACTAAATAGAGGTTTCCACATAATAAAAGAGATTTCCACAAAAAGATAAAGCTATGTTTCACGATCTATTGTTTCTAATCCTCGGACTGGTGCTCCTGGTCTTGGGAGCCAATTACGTAACAGACGGAGCCGTGGCAGTGGCCAAGCGTTTCAATGTTTCCAACCTGATAATCGGACTTACGGTGGTGGCTCTCGGGAGCACCTTGCCCGACATGGTGGTTTGTGTGGAATCAGCTTTTGAGGATCATCCCGCTATGGCTGTGGGAGAAGTAATCGGATCGAATATATTCGATCTGCTTTTGGTAGTGGGTATAATGGGGCTGGTACGCCCGCTAAAGGTAGACGATATCATGCGCCGACAAGACCTCCCGATTCTCTTCATTGCCTCTGCCGCACTATGGGTTGCC
This sequence comes from uncultured Sangeribacter sp., assembly GCA_964622105.1. Taxonomy (GTDB): domain Bacteria; phylum Bacteroidota; class Bacteroidia; order Bacteroidales; family Muribaculaceae; genus Lepagella. The sequence goes on from CAZUNU010000001.1 coordinate 19,445, forward strand.
GGCGACACAGTGCTTTTCGACAGTGCGCCGCATAATGTAGTCAACCGTTCGTCGGGTATAATGCTCATAGTGGTCTTCGCTTTCTACATGTGGTTTATGATACTCTCTTCGCGCAAAGCCCATAGCCAGACTGCTCTGTCGCCTGCAAGTGCTACAACAACTCCGGCTCCTGCGTCTGCCACGGTTTCTCCCTCAACGGCCGGAGTGGCCTCAGCCCACTCTTTCCGCGGCGAGGAACGCGCGCTGAAGGCTAAACTCAGTGAGTTGAGAGGAAAACAATGGTTATCGTGGCTGCTGATAGCTATCGGCCTCGGAGCTCTGGTGATAGGCGGCAACTGGGTGGTGGACGGCGCAAGCGGACTGGCCCTGAAAGTAGGCATGAGTCAGGGTATGGTAGCCATCACGGTAGTAGCGATCGGCAACGCATTGCCGGATCTGGTGACATCGGTCACGGCTACGGTAAAAGGAGCAAGCGGCATAGCTTTGGGCAACATTGTGGGCTCCTGCATCATCAATGCGCTGCTTTCGATCGGCCTGAGTGCACTGGTGATCCCATTGAAAGCCGATACCATTGGATTTGTGGATTTCATCACATTGGTGGGCGCGTCGGCTTTGCTATGGCTCATACCATCTTTCTCCAAAAACAAGGACATCAACCGTTTCTTCAGCGTTGTCTTTATCCTCCTCTACGTAGCCTACATGACTTTTACGGTGATACGCGGATAAGCCGCTAATATCAGTTTTCGAAGGTTTGCTCAAGTTTGGGAATGACGGGGCCGAATACACAACGTTTGTATTTGGTAGCGAAAATTTCAAAACACTTATTGCAGTGGATGCATCTCGAGGCTTCAGTGGCGCCGGCTTTCAACTGATTAATAAAGTCGGGTTGAGTAAGCAGTGTGCGTCCGAATGATACAAAGTCAGTAGTAGCCAGGGCTTTGTCGATGGCCTCGCGATTGTAGATGCCCCCTACAAGCGACACCGGGAAATCTGGCAACGCCTTTTTCAATATCTTGGCCGCTTCCAGATAATATAGTTCCGCTTTACGGTCTTTCTGAGTGAAGTCGGTGCCGCTAATCTCAACAAGATCCAATCCGGCTTTGCGCAGAGTGTCGACATAACTGATCAGGAGATTATAATCATCAAGTCCTTCACTGGTGTTGTGGGCATTCATCTTAGCCATTATGATGAAATCGTCGCCACATTCCCTGTGTATTCCCTCCACAATCTCGTGAGGCAAACGAATCATATTCTCCACACTTCCGCCGTATCGGTCGTTGCGGTGATTGAGATCGCGGTTCACTACAGCCTGCAGTAGATACCAATGGGCTATGTGGACCTGCACACCGTCAAATCCGGCTTTTTTAGCTCTTACCGCTGCTTCTACAAACCATCGGCCTATCTCCTCCATCTGGTCAGTAGTCAGTTCATTAAAATCAAAAGGTGTCAGACCTTTAGGTCCGGCCATAGATATCTGGGCTATGGCCAGGGAGCCATACTCATGGATCTTATCAGCCACGTGCCGGAGACCATCTATCTTTGCATCATCGGCAATTGAAAGTTGCACGATGTCGGCACGATACTTCAGATCGGGGGTCACGCTGATGTGGCCAGTGATGATGATGCCGATGTCACCCCGGCCGAGAGTGGCATACATTGTAATCTCAGCGTCGCTCACAGTGCCGTCGGGGTTGCCGAGGTGATCGTTGACTGCGCTTCTTATAAACCTGTTTTTGATTGTCTTTCCTTTCAATGTGAAATTGCTGAAGGCTTTGTTGAAATTGACTGAGGCGTTGGCTTCCATATCTTTATCGTATTATTACTGTATTTTTATGAATCAGCCTACTACATGGGCATATCGGATTATTATTCGTCAAACCGTGCTGCCGAGGCTTCCATATATACAACAACGACATAATAATTATAGTTGTAAGGTCAACTATAATTATGTGTCTGATTCCCTTGTTGACTTATTCCCAAAAAGGAACTGAATAGCTTAACTGATTGGAATCCGTCGGGATCCCGTCAGTAAATTCGTAGCTCCGTGCTTAATTAAGAGGGAGGAGGTTGTCGTTTTTCACTTCGCCGAGCACAAAGGAGCTGTTGAGAGCGCCGATACAGTCGATCTCGCCAAGAATGCGGAGGAGGAATTTCTGATAGGCCTTCATGTCTTTGGTGTAGATCTTCAAAAGGAAATCGTAATCACCTGAGATATTGTAACATTCCACTATTTCCGGTATATTTTTCACTGCCTCCATTATGCGCGTGGCATTCTCATAGCTATGCTGCTTCATCTTCAGATAGCAGAACGCCATGAAACCGCAGTCGAGTTTGTCGGCATCAAGCACGGCAACGTACTTGCGTATATAGCCCTCACGCTCCAGACGCTTCACGCGTTCGAAAGTAGGCGTCGGCGAGAGATGAATAGCCGATGCAAGTTCCTTATTGGTCAGGCGACCGTTTTTCTGCAGCTCACCTAATATAGTCAGATCCGTTCTGTCAAGTTTCTCGCTCATATGATTATGATGGTTCTTCCCCTTTGGCTTATGGTGAAGGTGAGGTAGGAAAAAATTCTGCCATTTGCTTCCCTAAGGGTCGATTACAATATTAAAGTTCTGTATAAAGTGGTAAAATTAGTTATATTTTCTATATTTTCAAATATTATTGGATAAAATTTTCTCAATACCTAATTTTGCAACCGTAAAACAACACCGACGGCGCAGGTGCTGAAAGACCCTGCCGGGCCGGAAATTTCTGAAATCGATAATTAATAAAAACTACATATTATGGCAAATAAAAATTTACACTTCGAGACTCTCCAACTTCATGTAGGCCAGGAACAGCCTGATTCGGCAACCGATGCACGTGCAGTACCTATTTATCAGACTACTTCTTACGTATTTCGTAACTCGCAGCATGCTGCCGACCGCTTCGGACTCCGTGACGCAGGAAATATCTATGGACGCCTCACCAATTCCACGCAGGGAGTGCTTGAAGATCGTGTAGCTGCTCTTGAGGGCGGTGTGGCCGGTCTTGCTGTTGCCAGCGGTGCGGCTGCCATCACATATGCGCTTCAAAATATCGCGCAGAACGGCGATCATATCGTGGCTGCCGACAATCTCTACGGAGGTTCAACCAACCTCATCAGTCATACTCTTTCCACACAGGGCGTTGAGAGCACATTCGTAGACGTGAGCGACTTTGATGCTGTGGAAAAGGCGATACGCCCGAATACCAAACTGCTGTTTGTGGAGACTTTCGGTAATCCTAACAGCGACGTGACAGATCTCCGCGCCTTGGCTGAAATAGCCCACCGTCATAATATCCCTCTGATTGTAGACAACACTTTCGCCACTCCCTTCCTTGCTCGTCCGTTGGAACTCGGTGCTGACGTAGTGGTGCATTCAGCTACCAAATTCCTCGGTGGCCACGGCACATCGCTTGGTGGCATCATCGTAGACGGAGGTACATTCCCTTGGAGCGAGCATCCTGACAAATTCCCCACGCTTGCCAAACCGGATCCAAGCTATCATGGTGCTGTGTTTGCTGATGTAGCCGGACCCGCAGCATTCGTAACCCGCATACGTGCCGTCTTGCTCCGCGACACCGGCGCTACAATCTCACCGTTCAATGCCTTCATACTTCTTCAGGGCGTGGAGACGCTTTCGCTTCGTGTGGAGCGCCATGTGGAAAACGCCCTAAAGGTGGTGGAATTTCTCGCCAACCACCCGAAAGTGGCAAAGGTGAATCATCCCTCGCTCCCTGAGCATAAGGATCATGCGCTTTACAATGAACTCTATCCGAACGGAGCCGGATCAATCTTCACATTTGAGATCAAGGGCGACGAGAAAGATGCCTGGAAGTTTATCGACTCCCTACAGATCTTCTCGCTTCTTGCCAATGTAGCCGATGTGAAATCGCTTGTGATCCATCCCTACACCACCACTCACTCACAGCTCGAACCCGAAGAGCTCGAGCGTCAGCACATCACTCCCGCTACCGTGCGCCTGAGCATCGGCACGGAGCATATCGACGACATCATTGCCGATCTCTCCCAGGCCCTCGACCAAGTCTAATCCTTCCCTTTTCCTTTGATAAGTTTCTAAATTTTCCGACAGAGTCTTAGGGGGCGCAAGTTCTCAAAAATTGGAGCCGACTTACATTGAGTCGGCTCCAATATTTTTTGTGCCAAGTTTGGAATATCATTTCAAAAGTGATGCTTTCCCGTATAGGAGAGATAGTACCTGTTGGATCTCACAAATACCGAAAAATTCAATCACATATTGAAGTACTAAATTACGAAAAAATGCAAAGACATATCCACATGGTATTATCGGTAGGGGCAATCCATATGGCAGCGAAAGTATCATCTATACAGCCGATTTATGAGCAGCATTTAGCTTAGGCAAAGTAACTTAGTCCGTGGGCATCAACTCATTGGTTGGAGAGCACCATTACGAAGCCGCCACGGGGGAGGAAGTCTATTGATGTCGGGAGGTCTATGGAGTTCTTTAATTGCTTGATGTCCCAGCCGGTGCCGGATACAGCTTTGGAGTTGGCGGGGTGGCCCGTGTGGGATACGGGGGAGCTGTCGGTGAAGAGGATTCCTTTGGCGGTGGAGGTTAGGTTGAGGCGGGAGAGGTCAAGCTTTACGGGGCGTGGGGCGTCGCTGCCGTTGATACCGGAGATCCACCATCTGTCGCCGCTACGGCGCGCCATGATCACATATTCACCGGGATAGCCGTCGAGCAGGAGAGTCTCGTCCCACACGGTGGGAAGAGTAGAAAGGTAATCCTTCACCTCTTGCGGTTGCGTGAGGAAACTTTCCGGTCGGTCGGCAAGATGCTGTATGCCTGATTCATATAGTGCGGTCAGGGCTAACTCATGGCCCTTCGTCGTGATATGCGGATGCTGAGAATCAGTGAATGCGCAAGGGGTATAATCCATTGATGCCACCACGTTGCGCGTGAATGGGAGTGTGGCATTATGAGGCGCGGCCTTATCGGTGAAAGTAGGCACGTTGTTATACCATTCAGCACCGTAGACACCCTCATTGGTCACGAAATTCGGATAGGTGCGCTGCCAACCGCGAGGCACAGTGGCGCCATGGAAATTCACAAGAAGTTTGTGACGTGCCGCTGCATCCAGAATCTCCTTCATCAATCGGAAATTACGGTTGACGTCGCCACAGAAGAAATCAACTTTCACACCCTTCACACCTATCTTCTCACACCATGCAAATTCCTTATCAATATCTACGGG
>CAZUNU010000001.1:24806-32968 GCA_964622105.1 uncultured Sangeribacter sp.
GATGCAACTCCGGGTTCCACCCATGAGCTCTCAGGGATAATACACGGGGCTGAGTTATCGTTAATGAGCGTCGATTCCACCACTTCGCTAAGACTGCCGGCTATGAGCGTCTGCCAACCTCCGTTTTCAGGGCCGTCAGGACGAAGGTCAAACACGGGATTGCCTGCACCCGGATCCTCAGAGGCATAATGCATGCTTGTGGCAGCCTCAAAGGGCGTAAGGCCTGACTCAGAGAGAAGTGTGAATACTCCATCCTTATACTCTACCAGTGCCGGATAGCCGAAACGTTTCCCCATCATCGGAGGGTCTTTCGGGAAGAACCCTTCGTAAGCATCGCTCCATTCAGAGAGCCAGCAGTGTTCGGGATTCACAAACTCTATTTTTGACGGGCCGTTCTTTTTCCATGCCACGCCGTCGTTGTAGATGCGCAATGTCAGCGTGTCGCCTTCGGAGAGTTTATATTTCTGCTCCACATATTCATTGCTACACCATTTGCGCTTTCCCGTCTGCATCCAATAACCCACGCGTTCTGTCGTCTCTTGGCTTGCAGGCATAGCATCGCCACAGAGTATGGCAATCAATGGCAGAGACTTGCCTGAGGCATTATAATTGATGTTTATACCGGTGTTGCCAATAAGGGTTGAGGTTATCCGGCCGTTTGGGGAAGTCATAGCCATGCCGGTGGCTATGGCCAACGTCAGGAATATGGACGCAATTATCTTTTTCATGACTCAGATGGTGGAATTAGTTTAAGGATTACAAATTTAGGTAAAATTCATGAGAAGATTTAAGATTTTATTGTAATTTTGCCTCAAGGCTCCGGTAGCTTTATCCGGAGTGTTTCTTCCAGAACATTCGGAGTCTCTGAAATCACCGGATGCTTCCTGCCGGAGATAATAAAATTGCTGTAAACGTATCTTAGTTATGAAAAATGATATGATGCCTGAATGGGCTTACGGAATGAATTGCGCTGTTACGGTTGTGGATACCGACTGCCGAATAATCTATATGAATGAACGCTCTCGTGCCACTTTCGCCAATCGTGGCGGTGGCGATCTGATCGGGCATAATATAATGGACTATCACAATGACCGCTCCAAGGATATAATACGCCGCCTTTTAAGGGAAGGCGGATCCAACGCATATACCATCGAGAAGGAGGGGGTAAGAAAGATGATCTACCAGACAGTGTGGCACAAAGCCGACGGTTCGCTCGGTGGACTCGTAGAGCTCTCCATGATTATTCCCGAAGATATGCCTCACTACATAAGGAAGTAATCGAATGATGGAGAGTGGGTAAAGAGGTAGACTGCGCGATAGGAATCAAGATGATATGAACCCGTGGAGGCTTCTTGATTGTTTTAATAATATAACTTGCACCTTGCGAAATTATGATGAGGTGTGTAAATATTAAAATAATTATGAATAACAAAATCGATGGAATGCTCACCCATGCAGAGAATGCTATCCTTGTGGTAGACATGCAGAATGACTGGGTGCTTCCTTCATCACCAATGCATGTGGCCGGAGCAGCCGCCACACTTCCGGCCATAGCACGTTTTCTTGATTATGGACGTGCCAATGACTGGGCCGTAATCTACATTTACCGTATTCACCGTCCGTCGGGCATTGATGCCGAGTCTTTCAGGCGTCATTTCTTCGAGGAGGGACACCCGTTTGGCATTGCCGGCACTCCGGGAGCAGCAATCCCCGATGCCATAAAGCCGAAAGAGGGTGACATACAGGTCACGAAGCAGCGTTTCAGCGCCTTCTTTGCTACTGACCTTGACCTTATTCTCCGTGGCCTCGGAACAAAGAACGTCTACATCACCGGCACACAGTATCCTAACTGCATACGGGCCACAGCCGTTGACTCCATGGGTCTTGATTACAACACGACGGTGGTGACCGACTGTTGCTCGGCAGCCACGCCGGAGGTGGCCCAAGCCAATATCTATGATATCCGCAACATGGGTATCCCGTGCGTCCCCTCCACAGAAATCATGAAGTAAACAATTCTTGTAGACATATCGCTCATTTGCGAAATCTCACACCCGCAATGCCCAGGCATGAGGCATTGCGGGTGTGATGCGTTAATTAGGGAGTAAATTCTTTAGATTCCAAGGCTGATTGCGTATAAAAAAATAATATTAATGAAATTTTATCACAAAGGCGACATGGTGGGTCGTCTTTGTGGTCTAACTTTGCATCCGTAAACTTGATCAATACCGAATTCTGCTATGAACGTTGTTAACGAATCATTAAAAAGACAGATGCTCATTATCCAGAAGCTCAAGAAGGCTGCTACGCCGGTTTCGAGTGATGATATCTTCTCCTTTCTTGAGTATAAGAAGTGGACTTACGGATATTCCTACCCGGAGGAAAGAAAATCACGTATGCGCCTTCTTCAGAGAGATATAGCGGGTATTTATGATACCTTTCGCCTCACCATAGTGAGAGTGGGGAAATCATGTTTTGAAATTACCGGCAGGGAGGAAGACTGGATCGTGGATTACGACCGTCTTTTTGCTGATTTTGATTTGTTGACGGCTCTGCATCCGGATGCTGAGATCAATCGCCATATAATACCGGAACGTAGCCGAAATCCGGGATCGGAGCATTTGTTTGATGTGTTGCGGGCCATCAAGGAGAGGCGTATCATAGAATTTGATTATGTGAATTATCGAAACGGAGGTTCTGAACGACACCATGTCGTTGCTCCCCATTTTCTGAAGGAAGACCAGAGGCTTTGGTACGTTGTCGGCTATGAAAATGGTAAAGTATTGCTGTTTGCGCTTGACAGGATCAAGAATCTTTGCCTGACCGATGAGGAGTTTAAGTTTGATGAAACGCTTGATATAGAAGATAATTTCAGAGACAGTTATGGCATATGGGCCGATCCAGCCATGCCGACCGAGGAGATAGAATTGCGTTATGATGCTCTTGACGGTAGCTTTCTGAAGGTTCGTCCGCTTCATCCTTCGCAGACGATAGTTGCCGATACTCCGGAGGAGTTCCGTATAACGTTGCGTCTTAAGATCACAAATGATTTTGTTATGGCGCTCCTGTCAAGAGCCCGTTCGCTTGAGGTGATACGTCCGTTTCATCTTCGGGAGCGTGTACGCGCTACCCTGGCAGCAGCTCTTTCCCGTAATTCATAAATAGTAATCCAACAATGATATGAGTAGAAGAAGATTAATTTTTTATGCCGTAGTATTGATTGCAAGCATGTGTTTCTTTGGCTGGCTTGACAGTAACACTCTGGAAAAAGGAGACCGTGTCAGAGTCACTGAAAACACCTTCGGTACCCGTAACTATACCACCCATCAAAAATTAGAAAAGGCAGCTTATCATGAGGATCAGCTGGCGATTCTTCAATATATTTATGACGGGGAGGCAAGGTTTGTAAAACCCGGCACACAGGGACGTGTCATAATGGATGGGGTAGCATGGATAGAAATTCGGTTTGATGACGACGCTCTAAGAAACTGGTGGGTAAAGCAGGAGTTTGTAGAGAAAATAAAATAGAAAGTTTTGATATTTTCATCAGCTTCCCGTTTAACCCATGGATTTTTAAATAACCGGTATAATCATCATAGAATTCGAAAGTAAAAATCAGACAATATCCCACGGTTGATATTTTGTGGTTCAATATTTTTGATGTACCTTTGCATCAGTGGTAGAGACCACGAAATATTAACGTAGCGATACTCTGTATGGGTATCGTTATCAACAAGATGAAAGTGAAGTTCGTCCTTCGTCAGAAAGTCTGGTAAATTTTCACGAATGTAGGGATGGCAATTGCTCTCATCACTTGCAGTATAATGCTTTTTGAGAAATCAAGGAGATATGCTTCAAGTGTGGGGATATTGTCCTTATACATTCGGGTTTACCAGAGCCTCTGACGATAAAGACAACCGCCCTCACACTTTCTTTATATCCACCCGGAGCCGCGGAGGGCCAGTTCCACTAAAAATGTATCGTATTGATGATTTAATGAATTAAGTATAGAGGCTATCGGAAGTCTGAATGAGAGTTTAAATAATGATAAGATAAAAATAATATACGTAAGAAATATGAATTTTGGAGAGATCAAAAATCTTGTTAAAGCGGAATATGATACTCGCCCTCTTGTAAGTAATGTAAGGTATAAGGCCTTGGAAAAATTTGATAAGGTCTTGAAGGAACTTGAACCTAACTTCTGGAATGACGTAAGCAAATTTCCGGTTGATAAGACACGAATGAAAATGGCTTATGAGAAAATCTTGAATAAGAAATTGAATGGTGCAGAGACGAGCATGATCAATGAGGTATACAATCAACTTGTAAGACAGAATATCACGTTGACCGATTATTAAGACATTACACGGACAGTGACACATGGCACAGAGAGAAGAGTTTCTAAAGAAAATCTGTATTGAAAAGTATGGTACTGGAAAACACGAGGGACCATCTTTGGCGGAATTACTTCCTGAGCAGATGAAAGAGGTAAATAAAATTTACAAGGAATTGGGTGGATTGCTTCCTACTGCTCCTTATAAATTTAGAGCTTACGACATACCACTCGATAATTTTATAATTGAGCTGGATGAACAGGAGCATTTCAATCGTTATCGTTTGAAAACGTTGGACTCAACGATCTACAAGAATTACCATAACTTTGATGTTCCAAGTTATAGGGAGTACTGTAAGAAATATGAGTTTAAGTGTAGAACTCATGGGAAATATGGTAATAACCCATCTACTGTGAAGCAATTTGGTCCAGCTGATCCCAGTTTCATTGCAGAGGATCTTGGTTGGTCGAGATGGAAACAAAGAGCTTTTTACGACCTTATCAAAGACGCATATTCAATTGCCAAGAATCTTCCTATCGTTAGGCTTTCTATATATGATGAGTATGAGGGGGAAACAATAAATGAGCTGCTGAATAGGCAAGATAGAAGCAAACTACTTGCTTATGTGGAGGAGTGTTATCAAAAAGCAAAGAGAGTATAAATGAAATATTACCCGATAAAGCCTTTATAAAGGCTTTATCGGGTAATATTTCAGAACCTTATAGAAAGTTTCGAAATGTAACATTCTACAAGAAAAGAATATTTAAAATCAATTGTAACTCAGAATAATTAAGACAGATGGATTACATGTCGTGAAGATCTAAACCTTTTACTTCTACATCGTAGCCGTTGAAAAGATGAACTGCGGTGAGCATTTTGCGCGATTTCTCCTCAAGCAGAGGAAAGTTTATGTTTTTTCTGTTTCTCTTTATCTCAAACACTTCTACTTTTTGATCAATTTCATTGGCTGCGATCATGTCAATTTCATTTTCACCTTTTCGATCCCACCATCTGCCTATAAGGGTATATTGTTTGCTTTCTTTGGCCTTGTCTCTGAAGTATCTTTCAAGGGTCAGACCGGAAAATGTGTTATAATCTCTCTTGATTAGCGTGCGAAGCTGTTCATATCCTTCGATTTCAAGAATATGAGCATACTTGAAAATGAATCGAAACCAGAATGTGAAGAAATTGTCACGTATGACGTAAACTGCATTCTTGCTTAGTGTTTTGGCGCCAACGGGTATTTGCTTCATTACTATTCCATAGTCATCTTCCAAACGGGTGAGATAGCCTCCTATGGGTTTTGCGATGATGGATTCTATCTCACTACGTCGTGTCTTACCGCTTGCTATAGCTGAAAGTATTGAAAAGTATGTGTCATAGTCTTTCCCAAATTCTTCAACGAGTATGGACCGACCCTCATTTATAAAGGTGGAATCAGAACTTATCATGCTGTCAATCATAGAATCGAGAGTCAGAGCATCATCATCAACAAGCAACTGAACATACTTGGCTACTCCTCCAGTAAACGAGTATAGGGCAAGGAGGTCTTCATTGGTGTAACCCGGATGATATTCCTCAAGAATTGTTTTAAGTACAGAAGGTTGAAAGGCCTGAATTGTCATGAAACGATTCTGCCGATTATATAGGGGTTCCTTTTTATCACGGAATATTTTTGTCATCATGGAGTAGACTGAACCACATGCTATCAGATTGATAAGTGATTCCGTATGATTTAAATCCCATATTTTCTGCATATCACTGAACACAGAAGGATTGACTCGTTCAAAATTTTGAAATTCGTCAATAAACAGTGTGAAACTCCTTTCCTTTGACAGTTGCATCAGATAATCAAACAGTTCTGCGAATCCTGAGGGAGTGCCTCCTAATCTGACATTTAATTTTTGTTCCACTTCCTGTCTGAATTCTTCGCAAAGCAGAGTTTCGGCTTTCCTGCCCACAAAGAAATAAAGAATGGTTTTATCTTCATATGCTTTTAGTACAAGTGATGTCTTCCCAATTCGTCTACGTCCGGTAAGAACCGTGAATTGAGCACTTTTCTCCGCATTTTCCCTGATTTTTTGTAGAGTGGCTATTTCCTCCTTTCTGTCAAAGAATTTCATACTTCCGATAAGTTTTAAACTAAATAGAAACCGTGGTTTCCACAACCGTGGTTTCTATTGCAAATTTAAGAAATATTTTTTGATTGGAAATATAGTTTTCTGGAAAGTTTTTGAGAGAAGAATAAAACGTGTCTTTAGGATTAGATAGCTGTTTGGAGGTAGCTCCGGGTAGTTTTCTGGTCGGTTTTCTGGTCACTCTGGGTAGTTTCTTGGTCGGTATGGGAGTTTTCTGGTCGGTTTTCTGGTCACTCTGAGAAGTTTCTGGTCACTTTTCTGGTCACTCTAGGTAGTCGATAAAATCTATGGAGGCAATATTCCGTTAATTAGGGAGGAGGATGGAGCGGATTAGGGGAGACAGAGGGGGATTAAGTAGTTTGAGGGGATGCAGCCGAATAAGAAGTTGAGGATTACGAATTAGAGTTGGAGATCTTAAAGAAGAAATTGAAGACATAAGATAGAAGAAAGAGATGATGAAGAGTTTTAATGAGGTGTCGGAATCTTACACTATGGCTGAGGCTATTCGTGAGGCTCAGCGATGCTTGCGGTGCAAGGTGCCCGGTTGCAAAAAGGGATGCCCGATCAGCAATGATATCCCTGATTGGATGGGTGAATTGGCCATGGGCAACTTCGGTAACGCCATGACTATCATCAACATGAAGAGCAACCTCCCTGCCGTGTGCGGAAGAGTGTGCGGGCATGAGCGTCAGTGTGAGGGCCATTGCGTACTCGCTAAGAAAGATAACCCTATACATATCGGCAAGCTCGAACGCTTCGTGGCTGACCTCGATGCTGAAGCCGGCTGGCGCCATGAGGCCATACCCGAGAAAAACCGTGGTAAAGTGGCGGTTATAGGTTCCGGTCCCGCAGGACTTACCATAGCGGGCGATCTGTCGCGCCAAGGTTTCTATGTTGAGATATTTGAGATGGAGCCTGAGGCAGGTGGCGTGCTTATGTTCGGTATACCGGAATACAGACTTCCCAAAGAGGTGGTGGCACGCGAAATCAGGAAAATCGAGAACCTCGGTGTTAAAATCAATCTCAACACCACTATCGGTAAGGATTTCACAGTTGATGATCTGTTTGCCCAGGGTTTTGACGCCATCTTCATGGGTACAGGTACGGGTGTGCCCAAGCGCCTTGACATTCCCGGAATCAATCATCGCGGTGTACGCCAGGCAATACGCTTCCTCCGCCGTGTAGGACTTTACGAAAACGGATATATATCGAGAGAGGAACTCGTGATACGGGAAGGCGACAAGGTTGCTGTGATCGGATGCGGAAACACGGCGATGGATGCGGCGCGCACAGCATTGAAGATAGGTGCCTCCGAAGTTACCGTGATCTATCACCGTGGCATTGAAAACATGGCGGCACTGAGGGCTGAATACGAAGATGCCGTGAAAGAAGGAGTGAAATTCCTATGGCATTCCTCAGTTGTGGAGATTGAAGGAGGTGAGGGCTACAAACTCCGGTCGATAGTAGTGAAGACGACTGATGAAGAGGAGAGAATGCCGATTGACAATCTTTTGCTCGCCGTGGGCTCAGTTCCCGCCGCCCGTATAGTGTCAACCACTGATGGTATAGAGGTAGATGATAAAGGCTATGTCCTTACGCGCGATAATCCATACGGAATGACCACCCGAAAGGGCGTATTTGCCGGAGGAGACGTCACAGGCAGCCAGGCCACTGTGGTCCATGCCATGCA
>CAZUNU010000001.1:33068-35540 GCA_964622105.1 uncultured Sangeribacter sp.
GTGATTTTTGCCGGCGCGCCCGGTTTCGTGTCGGGAGTTACTTTCAGAGAAACTATCCTGGTGCGGCGTGGCGAAACCTTCTCTCCCGAATTATGCACATGATAGACGTAACGCAGATTGCCCTCTTTATCAGTGAATACATCGCCGTGGCCACTGCCTGATTCTCCCATAATTTCATGGCTAATCATCGGGTTGTCAGGATTCTTTGTCCAGGGGCCATAAGGCGTTGGAGCTGTGGCATAACCTACGGCATAATCCTTGCTCATGAAATGGTTGGCCGAGTAGAAGAGATAATATGTATCGCTTATTTTCAAGAGGGTGGGACCCTCCATGATCGGTGCGCTCTCATACGTCTGAGTGTCTTCCCAAGGCTGATCTACGCGGAATGTCGGGCGCAACGTACCGTCTACAATCTTTCCAGTGCTCATGTCAAATTCGCCTACCCAAAGGTAATTGCCATTGTCGAAGCGCACGTGATAGAGATAGCATTTGCCATCACTGTCGCGAAAAAGGAAAGGGTCGATATTTCCGCATGAACCGTCAATGGGTTCAGGCTTTGTGGCCGATACGGTAGATGTTGAAGGCACAACAGCACGATAATATGATCCTATTTTATCCGCTTCTGCACGGGCTACATGCTCGTTGGCGGTATAAAACATATAAATCTTGCCGTTATCCACCACGAACTGGGGAGCCCAGAACCATGTGGTGCCATATACGTCGTCGCGAGGGGAGAGCTGCAGGCCGATTTCAGGGGAGGCTGCATTCCAATGCAGCAGATCATCTGATTCAAATACGGCGAATCCGGTGGATGAATCGGGGAGCGTGCCTGCCATATAGTATTTCCCTTCGTGGTTTATTATCGTAGGATCGGCAAGCAGGAGCTCGCCTGTAGCCGGATCTGCGGGATAGATCGGCTGGGCCGCTGAGGCTGATATTGCCATGAAGATTGCGGTGGTGCCCATTAGAGCGTTTCTGATAATTGACATCATGATGATTGATCGGTATAGTTTAGAGTGTAGAAAAAATGCGGATGTTTCTTTTTTCGTCAGGGCAAAGTTAGCAATAATTGCCATCAGACTTAGCTAACATCTGTTCAAAAATTATTGCTGGCATGTCAGCTGATATTGAAACGGCGTTGTGTCTTGATCAGACACAGCGCCGTTCGCCATCATACTTATTCTATCTTGCGGAAGAAGAACTTCAATCGAAGAATTTGTCTACACGGTCAGGGGAGAGCATCTGCCAGAGCGAAGCCACGGTCCAGCCGGGAGCGAAGATATCATTGTAGAAACCTTTGCCGTTGCGGCCATAGTCCCAGGTTGTGTGCTGCACCACCTCCGGATAATATCCTGCTTTGGCTATATCGAAAGTATTGTCTTCTCTCGGCATGAGCTGAAGCATAGAACTTTTGATCACATTTGAGAAATTGGAGAAACGATTCTCTCCATAATGATTAGCAAGTTTATCGAGAACAGTGGCGAATTCGAAGATGAATACGTCGATATGGTTATTCTCAACAGATACGTTGCCCCAGCCGCGTGATTTGAAATTCACGTCGCCCAGCATCTGGCCCGGTGCGAAGGGCACGTCCCAGAGGTAATACCACGAGAGGCAGAAGTAGGCCGCTTTCTTGCAGAGATCCATGTAATGGTTGCGTTCCTTGCCTGAGGTGACATGGGTAAGGTAATACATTGCCGTAGAGGCATAGAGAGAAGCTTCCTTATCCTCACAGTTTGCATCGAGTGTGGAGGAGAAATAATCAGCTTTGTCTATCAGCTCGTTTTCCAGATATTTGGCAGTGGCCCGTGCGCTTTCCAGATATTTCTTGTTTTTGAAATACTTGTAAGCCATTGTCAGGGGGAGTGTGGCTGAGGGAGTGCTGCCCCCGGCTGCATCTGCTATAGTCATATCTGTGCGGAACTTACGCGGGAAACTGCCGTCGCTGTTCTGAAGACTGATCATATTGTCGAGAAGTGACACAACCTTGTTTTCCCAGTCCTTATGCCGGCGACCTGCACGGCGTTCCGCGTCCAGATAGTTGAGCACTGCAAACACACCCTCCGACTGGCGGCGTATGCTGAGCACACCGGCCTCGTCGCCGTTTTCAAGATTCATCGTCTCCTTAAGGAAACCGTTTGGAGTGAATCCATGCTGGAGCACGCTTTCGAAAATTGAAGATGCATTGCCGGCCATGGCGGCGTCATTATGGGCGGTGGCATATTCGAGAGCGTTGTGGGCATTGAGCAACACGCGGCCTACGAAGCCTATTTCAAACAATGGATTGTTGGCACAGTCATCCGTACGTATGCCGGAAGAGGTGTAATACTTCATGGGATATTTGTCGACGAAACTTGTCCTGAAATAGTTTGCCAGATGGCCTTTGGCTCCATCGTTGTCAAGATCGGTAGCTACCGGTGCAGGGTTCAGGGTGTCGTAGGCATAGTTCCAGACGTCAGCCACGAAGTCTGA
>CAZUNU010000001.1:35640-83390 GCA_964622105.1 uncultured Sangeribacter sp.
TTGTGGTGATACCAGAATCCGGGCATGTAGAACTCGCAGTCGTTGTGGGCATTATCCGACACGGGCACCTCGTTCTCAAGATTAAACCAGCAGTCTTCAAGCGCAGTTAGGGTATAGACGATCTGTTTCAAGCCGTTGTCTTCCTTGGTGGAATAAGATATACGCACCGGCAGAGCCCGTCCTCCGGCATCTGTCATAGTGCCGTCTGACCCTGCTTTCAGTTTATATTCATGCGATGCTCCCCCGGGGGTCTTCAGAAAGAGGCTTGTTCCGGCGTAGAGCGGGGAGGCTCCCAGCAGCATGGCCAGAGAGATAATAGCTTTGTTCATGTCTTATCAGGTAGGTTTAAGAGATATGGTTTATTTTTCTACGATCTTCCCTTCGAGCATCATCACATCGCTGCTCTTGCGCACCTGTCCGTCGTATTCCGCTTTGGTGATCAGCAGCCATACGGTGTCATTGTCGTAGAGGAAGAAGGAATTGTAATAAGCTCCGGTGCCGTTAGCCAATGGATTGGAGCCACTCAGGGGCAGACGCGAATATTTGAAACCGTGGCCTGTATTGTCGGCCATGATTACTTGCGGACGGTTTGTCTGCCATACCTGGCCGGTCTGGTTGGTATGAGCCATGATAAGGAACTCACCGGTGGGGAGCTGAATCATATAAGGTGCACCCGCGCCATTGTTAAGGTTTGTTCGCCAGCGGCGGTCATTGTCTACGCTGTTCCAGTCCGAAGTGTCCCACTCTTCATCAAGAGCACGGTGCACGAGTGTGGGCGGTACGTTGCCGTTTATGGATTCCTCTATAAAGAGCACGCCTTTGTTGCCTTGCATCACCACTGCCACAGGCATGCCGTCGCGGGCAGCCGGTTTGTAGCTTGCGCGTTTGTAGGTGGTCCAGGTCTCTCCGTTATCAGTAGAGCGCGTGGAGAGAATCTCCTGGAAGAGATTGTTTCTCTGATTATCCCACCAGTATGCCTCCGACGATACGAGAAGCTCCAGCTCGCCGCCCGGCAGCTGCACCACCTGCGGTTCCCATGTGCGTCCACGTCCCACGACAAGTGGGTCGCCCCAAGTCTCGCCTCCATCTTTTGATATTGTCGCGAGCACCTTGCAGTTGGTATTAGTCTCGGGATTTGCGTTGGCCACTACGGTAAGGATTATCCATCCGTTATTGAGCTTGGTCATTTCAGGATTACAAATCCTGTAGAAGCCGCTTCCGAGGAAGTTGCCGGATGCCGAGAAAATTTCCACAGGGTCAGTCCAGGTCTTACCGTTGTCATAGCTTTTGCGCAGATAGGAGTTCTGCCAATGGTCGAAGGTGCCGCCATGGTAGGTTAGGAGAATCTTATTATCATCGACACGGCACATACGCGGATATTCCACCTGAAGCGTCTCGGGAGTGAGGCAGGTGAGTTTCTTTTCGCTGTCCCATTCCACGATATGGCTTACAGGCTTCACTGTCCGGTCAACTTCTAACTTGGAATAGTCGCTCCAGGTCTTTACTGTCTTACGGATTTCAGTATCTTCGCCCCCTATCTCACCTCTCACCACGGCCAGATATGATGTGGCCGGAGTCAGACCCGTTATCAGGGCTGAGCGATAGGAATTGTTGCCAAGTTTCTCTATGTCTATCTTTTCGAGCGAGTTTTCATCCGGCCCGAACAGGAATTCAAGTTTCGGATCTCCTCCGTTGAATCCCGGGATTGAGAAAGGAATCCGGAGGGCATCTTTCTCGATCAGCCAGTCTTCGGTATCAAATTGCAGGGCATCTAAAGTGGTTACCATTTTCCCTGCGCCGAAAATAATCGACCCGTCAGCTGTCTTGAAATATGGGCGTATGCTGTATTGGGTAGACGGGCGCAGATCCTTGCATGTTATCACGAAAGTGTCTTCCGTCGGGAGAGTCTCGCCAGTTTTTGTGCGTGGAAGTATTGAATAAGTGCGGCCCAGACCATTCATTGTGGCAGTGTAGCCATATTCCACTACGTCAGCTCCTTGTAAATCGAGGCCGGAGATCTCCATCTCTGCACCTGTGCCGGATATGGAGGTGACGTCGTTTTTGAGGGTGACAGGGCGTATTTCTCTCTCGCAGAGGATAGGCGGACAAGCGGGGTCTCCCTTGATCACGGCACGATACACGGCCTTCTGTGTGCCGGCTTTCACAGTCAAGGTTCGTGCAGTGGCTCCGTCCACGTCTTGCCATGTGCGGCCGTCGTCGTTGGAATATTGCCAGGCTATGTCGCCGTAATTATCAGCTTTCCAGTCAAGGCTCAGTGTGACGTTCTGGTTGGCTCTCGCATAGCTCACAGTCCTTTCTGCGTAGGCAGGCAGTGAGAGGATCATACAGGCCAAGAAGAAGTTGATGCGGTTCATATGATGTGGTGTTGGGATAGTTGGGAGGAAAATGAGTTATCTTATGATGAGGCGGGAGATCATGCTCCTGCCGTTGCGGTCGGTGAGAGTGAGAAGATAGATGCCTGAAGGAAGATGGGAGAGATCGGCTTCAGTTATAGGCATCCCTGATTCGCTCGTAAGGGCGGCCACGAGTTGGCCTGCCATACTCACGGCTGATATTGAGCAGGCTTCGAACCCATTGATTCGGATGAAGCCGTCGGATGGATTTGGAGAGATAGAAAGAGGAGAGTCGGCTATTTCGCCTATAGAGGCTGTGCCTACGTTGAAAGTCACGGTCCGGAGGCAGTCGCAGGTGTCAGTCACATCGAGTGTATATAATCCGGGGCCTGATATGTGGAGTTGTTCTTCAGTGCCTAATTCATTCCCCTGCGCATCTCTCCAGAGGTAGGAATATGTGCCGCTGCCGCCGGTTATGACTATATCGGCACCGAGTACCAGATCGAGGGTATTGTCAGCAAACACTACGTCGAGATGGTCTGTCGACACTTCGAACACCGGATTCTGCTTCACGGGTATCGAGATTATGGACTGGGCCATTGCCGCAGCCGATATGACGAGTGTCGCGAGGAGAAGGAATATCTTTTTCATTGTTGTTTGTTACGCTAATTTTGTGGTAGTTTATATGCACCCGGGAGTGGATGTCCGCTCCCGGGTGCAATCTTAGGAGTGCGGACAGATCAGAGAACTTTCTTGATTACTTTGGTAGAGCCATTGTTGAGAATGAGTTTCTCGATTACGATTCCCTTTTCAGGAACGTTGCCGAGACGGCGTCCTGCGGGATCATAATATTCAACGCTCTTCACAGAGTCGTCGCCAAACACAGATTCAACAGCAGAGTCGCCTGTGCCGATAGTGAATGAATTGCCGGCAGCGAATGTAGAGCCCTCGAGAGCGGCGTTCACAGTCTGTACGCCCCACTCATAAACTCCATCAGGAAGATTCTTGAGGTTGAGCTGACGGGCCATGAAAGCACGTCCTTGTGCAAGGGTGGTACGCACACCGTCCATGTCTCCGCCTACGAAAGCGGGCACGCCACGGTAGTATTTGCCTGTAGCCTTGTTGCGGATGTAATATTCGTATGTCACATTTGCCTGTGATGAAGGAGCGGCATCCCAGGAGAGAGTAACGTTGTGGTCATCAGCTGCTGCGGTGAGGTTGACCGGAGCGTCGGGACGGGCAGCTTTCTCATAAGGATTCTTTGTGAAGAGAAGCATGCGGCCGGTGACGATGTCGGAATCATCCTTGAAGTAGTTGGCATCCCAGCTCTGGCCGAGGAATCCATAGTTGCGTGCGCCTCTTACACCATCCTCAGTGAAGAATACGGCACACTCTGAAGAACCGGGAACACGCTCGTAGGATGGGAACTGGCCGTTGACGTTGGGGAAGAACCAACCTGCCTGAGTGTTGTCGGTGCCATCAAGCATTGTGGTGCACCATCCGGGGATGAAGAGATCATAAAGACCGTTGCCGTTGTAGTCGATAGCTCTTACAGGGTTGTTGTCGTTGAGTGGACGAATGTCAGAACCGTTGAATGCCTGTGAGGAAGTAACGTCGGTATAGCTTACTCCGTCAGAGGTTATGCGGCCCTGAAGAAGCTGCCAGAAATATTCCCACTGGCCACCGCCACGTGCGTCGTCGGGAGATTCTCCACCGATGAAGATATCGGGTGTGCCGTCGTTGTTGAAGTCGGCTACGAGGATACCGCCATGGCCATAGTGGTGAGCGGGATACTCGGCGAGACCGAGGTCATAAAGGATAGTCTCATCTTCTGACTCTGCGCCAAGATTGAGGGCGGCTACGAAAGTACGGCCCATCACCTTGCCATTTTTTACAGGCTTGTCGCTGTCAGAGGCATTGTCGACATTACCCTGTACGAGGAAGTCGGCATAGCCGTCGTTGTTGAGGTCGGTGGCAGAAAGAAGGCTAAGTGCAAACTCATAGCCGTTGTCACCGTAGAGAAGAAGCTCGGTGTTGGTGGCAAGGAATGTGTCGTCGCCCTGATTGATAAGCACCATATTGTAGTTGTGGCGCACACCCTCTGAATCGTTCTTCCAACCTGCAACCACGAGGTCGAGCAGACCGTCGCTGTTGAAGTCGCCGAGATCCACACACTTGGGATCAAATGGAGTGATTGTGTCGCCGTTCTCGTCAACTACGGTAATCTCCTTGCGGGTGAAATTGCCTTTGCCATCGTTGATGAAGAGGCCGAAGAGAGCGGGAGACTGACCCATGCTGGCCTCGCCTGCGCAATAGAAGTCGGTGTAGCCGTCGCCGTTCCAGTCGCATACTGCGAAGTAGGGCTTGTTGCCGAAATAGTAAGGGAACTCAGCGAAATCATATTGTCCTGTAGCAGGATTCCAGATCATGCTGAAAGTGTTGAAGTTGATCTGCTGCTCGTTTCCTTCTGCATCCTCTACGATGCGTCCGCTGGTAGCTTCACGCACCTCTCCTGAGTAGATGAGGTCGAGATAGCCGTCGCAGTTGAGATCGATTTCCACGAGGCCCGGATAGATGAGGGCGTGCTCGAGTTCCTGACGATCGACGGTGATGGCTGCACTGGCTGAAATGCCGGTTGCCATACAGAGAGCAAGAGTTAAAAATGTCTTCATGTCGTCTGATAGATTTGGTTAAAAATATTATAGTTACTGATATCGGGGAGATGTCCAGCCGGTGGCCGGAGTGATAGTAGATGTAAACCATCCGTCATCGCCTATCTGAAGAGGGGTGATGAAGAGAGGCTTGCGGGCAAATCCGCTCGGCATAAGCTTGATGGAGGGATCAGTAGCGTTATAGGCGAGGTAATAGTAGCCATTCTCGCTTTCAAACATGTGCATGGGGTTTTCCGGATCATTATATACTGCTCCTGCGCTTACGAGAAGTTCGCCGTCAGAGGCTCCGGAGGTAAGCTCCACTCCGCTTTTGTCAACATATGGACCGGTCACCTTGGAAGAATGTCCGTATCTGATCTGGGTGGTGGTGCCGTCGGAAACGGTTCCGAAAAGATAGAAGTTATCTTTGTCAAGACGGAATATACAGATGTTGGTGAATTTCGGACCGCTCACCTGCACTGCACTTCCTTTAAGAGTAGGCGCAGTGCCCTTACGGATATTCAGGGCCTGGATATAAGATCCGTTTTCAGTGGTGTAGCCTAAATAATAGTTGGTGGAGGCTATCACTGAGAAATGCGGATACTTAAGTTCGGAAGTTCCGAGTTGTTCGGCTGAAAGGAATTTGCCCATGTCGGTGTAGGGGCCGAGTCCGGAAGCTGCCGAGGCTGCTCCGAATGCGTTGTCGGCGCCGGATGAGTAGATCATCCAGTAGTTTGCACCTGCGAGTGTGCGGGCGAAGTCGGCGCTCACATGGTCGATTCTGCCGGTCACCCAGTTAGGCTTGGATCCGGGAGTCACGACTGTTTGTCCGGTTTCAGAATCAACAGAAGTCACCGGATAAGAGAAGGCCTGCTGGTTGGTGCTCCACGACATCAGGTCGGCCGACTGTAGCGACGGACAGGCATAATCAAGTCCTGTGGCCCACTGAGTCTCCTGCGAGAGTGCATTGAAGCTTGATGCTGCCTTGAAGACTGTGCCGCCGGCAAGAGAGGGCTCCCACACCGGGTTGCGGTAGGATGTGTTTTCGGGATTCTGGCTCCCGGTCCATTCGAATTCCCCCTCACCGTCGGAGTCGGAACACCCGGCCATGGTGAAGAGAGCTGCCATGGCCAGTGTGGATGATATATATTTCAGAAGCTTGTTCATATTCTGGTAGTATAAAGGATAAGAAACTCTTTATAGGTAATTGTTTGAAATCAGATGTATTGATTATCTTATCAATATGCGGGATGCTGCACGAGGCCCGGGAAAAGGGAGATCTCATGCTGGGGAATCACGTAGAGATAAGTCTGTCCCACCTGGAAAGTCTTGAAGTCTTCATCGCGTTCGGCAAGACGGTTCACACCTTCCTGAGTGTGGATGTCGCCCCAGCGGTCGAGGTCGTTCCAACGGGTGCACTCTCCGCAGAGCTCCACGAGGCGTTCGTGGCGCAATTGCTCCTTGAGTGTCTCGTAATCGTTGAATTGAGTGGCCGAGAGGTCTCTCATGTTCACACGGCGACGCACTTTGTTGATATATTCCACTGCTGTGGCTCTGTCAGTGCCAAGTTCATTAAGTGTCTCGGCATACATTAGGAATACGTCGGCCAGACGGAGCAGACGGAAATTGGTGCCCGATGAGTAATCTTCAGGAAGATTGTCGGTGTCTACACTTGTGTATTTGCGCCAGTAGCAGTCTTTCAGGAAGTGCTCGGAGGCATTCCATTCGGCATAGGTCTTTCCGTAGTAGTTGGTGTTGTCTGTAGGATCGTTCCATGTCAGGGTGTAGCGCTTGCGCATGTCCATATTGCCATCCAGGTCTTTCTCCTTGTCGAATTCCGAGAGGAGCCAGCCTCTTGCAGATCCGTCGTCCCATGCGCCTTCGCCGGATGAGATATAGAGTCCGAGGAATTTGGCACGCTGCATACCCACTTCTTTACCATCTACAAGACCGTTCTTGAAGTTGATCTCCACGAGAGATTCAGAGTTATTCTCGTTTGATTCGGTGAAATTGTCGAGCCAGTTGGGCACGAGGGTATAACGGTTCAGGGCGAAGATCTTTTCCATTGTCTCCTTAGCCTCTTTCCAGTAGGCCTGGGCTTCGGAAGTGCGGTTCTCCCAGGGACGTTTGCAAAGGCCTGCGAGCTGCATGTGGCAACGGGCCATCATTCCCAATGCTCCGCCTTTAGTGGGGCGTCCTGCTTCTGCGGAGGGCCATGCTTCCGGAAGGATTCCGGCCGCCTCGGTAAAGTCTTCGAGAGCCTGTTTCCAGAGTCCCTCCTGATCGAGGAGTTCGCCATCGTGAGTGGACGACACCTGACGTGGAAATACTCCGTAAGTGCCGGCCATGTACCAGAAGGCTATGGCGCGAAGGAAGTAAGCCTGTCCGAGGATACCGTCGGCTGTCTCTGTGTCCATCACATTGTAGCCGTGGTCCTTCACATTGTCGATCACCTGATTCACATAATAGATCATCTGAGAGGTTTCTTTCCAGGGGAGATTTACAGATTCGTTGCTCTCATAAGAATAGCCGCGCATCTTGAAGTTGGCCACTGCCTGGAACTCTGCGTTGGGGGAGTTGCTCCATCCTTCGTCGGAACGGAGAATCATCAGTATGTGAAACCAGCGGCTGAACACTCCTGGACGGCGCAGTGTGGCGTAGCCGGCGTAAAGACCCTGCTGAAACTGCTCTTCCGTCTGCCAGAAAGTGTCGCTCGATTCAAGGTTGGGGTCAGACAGCGACAGCCAATTGTCGCTGCACGAAGCAGCGGGTATCAGCATGAGCGCCGCCATAAGCTTTATAATCGATTTCTTCATTTTCATTTTTCTAATTGATTGAGAGATGTTGTTTAGAATGATACCTGGATTCCTGCGCTATACTGACGTGCATTGGGGAAGTGGCCGCCATCGATGCCTTGTGAGAATACGCCGCCTACGATGTCGGGGTCATAGCCTTTGTATTTGGTTATGGTCCAGAGATTCTGTGCGCTGACGTAGATACGGAGCTTCTCTACGAAGAATTTGCGTGTCAGCTCCACAGGAAGAGTATAGCCGAGCTGGAGATTCTTGAGGCGTATGAAGGAGCCGTTCTCTATGAAGCGGTCGGAAGCCTGGGTATTGTCGGTTGAGCCGGAATACATACGCGGATACTTGTCAGACGGATTGTCCCATGTCCAGGGTTTCACTTCCGAAGGGATATTGTCTACCTTGAACTGCAGGCAAGACACCCATACGCTGTTATAGATCTTGTTGCCGAAACGTGAGTTCCAGAACATGTTGAAGTCGAAACCTCTCCACTCAGCAGTGAAGTTAAGGCCGGCCTCAACTTTAGGAAGCGGGCTGCCGATCCAGTCGCGGTCATTATTGTCGATCACTCCGTCACCGTTGAGGTCAACGTAGCGCACGTCGCCGGGCTGCGCATTGGGCTGGAGCAATTTTACGGTTCCGTCAGGAAGTGTGGTGGTATGGGCGTAAACCTCATCCATCGACTGGAAGATGCCGCTTGTGCGGCGTGCATAGAAGTCGGATATTGAGCGGCCTACTTCCGTGCGGCAGATACCATCTTCATAGAAGCTTTCGCCGAGGGCGAGCACCTTGTTTGTGGCGGTCGAGACGTTGGCTGATACAGAGTAGGTGAAGTCGCCGGCTCTGTCGCGCCAGCCGAGCATGATTTCCACACCGCGGTTGCGCATCTTGCCGTAGTTGGTCCAGAGGTAATCGGTTCCGGTGGCCCAGGCTGTCTTCACATTGTAGAGAAGGTCGGACGAAACGGCGTTATACCAGTCGAAAGAACCGAAGAGCCGGCTGTTGAAGAGGTCGAAATCGATACCGATATTGGTTGTGGTTTTGGTTTCCCAACCGAGGTCAACGTTCACGCGGCTTGTCTGAGTGGCTCCCTGATGGAGTGTCTCGTTGCCACTGGGGCCGAATATTGCGTTGAAGCCTTCGTAGGGACCGGAGTGGTTGATGGAGGAAAGATAAGAGTAGTTGCCGAGAGCCTGCATATCGCCGATCTTACCCCAGCTTCCACGTATCTTAAGATTGTTGACTACCTCGCGGAGAGGCTCCCAGAAATTCTCTTCTGAAGGACGCCAGCCGATAGAGAGCGAAGGGAAGTTGCCTCGACGTTTGGCCGGACCGAATTTGGAGCAACCGTCTGAACGGAAGTTAAACTGGAAGTAGTAGCGGCTTGCGTAGTTGTAGTCGACACGTGCGAGCACTGAAGTCATTCTGCGCTCTTGCTTCGAGCCATGCATGTTGTTCTGTATGCCCACGAGATCTATCTGGCAAAGGCCGTCTACCTGTTGGTTGTAGCCTTCGGCTGAAAGGTAGTGCCAGTTGACGTCTTCCATCGTGTAGCCCACAAGAGCGTTGATGTTATGGTCGCCGATCTCCTGATTATAGTTGAGGGTGTTCTCGATGATGAGAGAGTAGCGGGAGTCACGGATATCCTCGAGTTTGTTCTCGTAGCGTTGCTCACCGCTGGCCATACGCAGTGTGTAAGCCTTGTCGAAGTTCTTTGTGCGTCCCCACCATGCGTCGAGACCTACGTTGAACTTATAAGTGAAATACTTGAAGAGATTCAGTTCGGCGTAGATGTTACCGATGATTCGGTCATTCACCGACTGGTTGTCGTAGCGCTCCTGAAGACCCACGGGGTTGCTGATATAGGTGGGGAAGTTGGCGCTGCCATAGCCGAAACCGCCTTTTCCTGAAGGCTCGTTGGGATCTCTTACGGGAATCACTGAGGGAGTGGTGAGAGCATCCCAGAAAGGAGAGGCTATATAATTGTTGCTGTGAGTGTGCTGATATGTGAGGTTTTCGCCGATAGTGAAAGCTTTATAGTGGGCGTCGTTGTTGATTCTCACTGTGAAACGATCGTAATCGGGACCTTTCACTACGCCGGTCTGGTGCATGTAGCCGAAGCTTATGGCAGTGTGGATGTTTTCAGAGCCTTGCGTGTAGTAGACGTTGTAGTCCTGGGTGAGGCCGTTCTGGTAGACGGCATCCTGCCAGTCGGTGTTGGGGAGGATTGTGCCTGCCTCAATTCCACCTGCGGGCCATATCTCGCCGCTGTTGATATAGGCCTGTTCATTGTAGTACATGAACTCCGGTCCGCTCATCATCTTGATTTTCTTAGGCATCTGGCTCACTGTGAAGTTGGCCGATACGTCGAGCGAAGGCTTGCCGGCTTTTCCTTTCTTGGTTGTGATAAGGATGACGCCGTTTGCACCCCGCGCACCATAGATGGCCGCAGCCGATGCATCTTTCAGCACCTGCATTGATTCGATTTCATTCGGGTTGAGGTTGTTGGCGTCGTTCACGATCAATCCGTCGATCACATAAAGTGGGCCGACATTTGAGAAAGAACCTACGCCGCGCACTCTGATGGAAGCCATAGCTCCCGGCTGGGAAGAAGTTCCTACAGACACACCCGGCACTTGTCCCTGCAGCATTGAGGCTACGTCGGTGGCGGGAAGTTTGCGGGCCTTCTCCATATCCACAACTGAAACTGAACCTGTGAGGTCGGCTTTCTTCTGAGTGCCGTAGCCGATCACCACCACTTGGTCGAGTTCCTGGGTGTTGGAACTGAGCACTACGTCTATTTTAGTTTGGCCGGCTATCTTGACCTCCTTTGTGTCGCAGCCGATATAGCTGAAGACAAGGGTGCCGTCGGCAGGTGCAGAAATTGAATATTGTCCGTCAATGTCGGTGACGGTTCCCGTGGCTGTGCCTTTGAGAAGCACACTCACACCGATCAATGGTTCGTTCTGCGAGTCGGTCACGATACCACTGACCGTCACATTGCCGGCCGCCCGGAGCGTCAGGCAAAAGAGCGTCATCAGCAGCAGAGCCGCAAGAGATCTTCTTGGATAATGGTTACTTTTCACGATGCTAATATTTAAAGTTATTGATGGAATCTTTCCGAATATGGTATTATATAGGTTGTCTTCCGTGAGGATAAAGAATATCGGTAATGATTTTAAGATTTATCCGATGCAAAATTAGCTGTAACGGTATTGAGTGATTAGAAATATTATGCCAATTTATGGAAATTTTAACCCAAAATAAAACTGGGTTAAAATTGTAATAAGCTGATTCTTAATGAGAAATAATATTGTGGCATAATATTATCAGTAATAGAAACAAAAATGCCCGCCGGAGGGGCGGGCAATAGGGATTGGAGAGTGAAGTGTGGGCAGATTACGGAGCCTGGAGCCTCGTGGGCTCAATCCGTGGTGGGAGTCTTCTTCCCCTGATGGGCTATGAACTCTTTGGGAGATATGTCGAACTGTTTCTGGAAGCACTTGGTGAAGTAGCCTGGCGATGCGAAGCCCACCATGTAGCAGACTTCACTCACACTCGTATGCCCCTCCTCGAAGAGCTGGCGTGCACGCTTGAGGCGCTCTATCTTTATGTATTCGTTAGGATTCAGATCAAGCATACCTTTGATCTTGCGGTAGAAGGAGGTGCGGCTCATGCCCATGCTTGTGATGACGTCTTCCATGGAAAATTCCGAATTATGGAAATTAGCCTGAATAATGTCGTTGATCTTCTGGAGGAATTCCTCATCCACCTTGCTGAGTCCCTTGCCTGAAACCTTGGTGATGGGCATGTGTTCCAGACGCTGGCGTATGCGTTCGCGGTTGCGCAGGAGCATGTTGATGTTGCCGATGAGATATTCTATAGCAAATGGCTTCTCCACATAAGCGTCGGCGCCTGAGTCAAGGCCGCTCAGTTTGTCTTCGAGCCTTGTCTTGGCTGTAAGCAGAATTACGGGTATATGGCTGAAGTTGATGTCTGATTTTATATGCTCAAGGAGCTGGAGACCGTCGATCTCGGGCATCATGATGTCGCTCACCACAATGTCTACATATTCTGTTGACAGCACGTTGAGTGCGTCTCGGCCGTCGTTTGCCTTTATCACGCGGAATCCGTGGCCGAGAAGCTTTTTCTCAAGAAAATTGAGCATCTCCATATTGTCGTCTACCACAAGGATAGTCACTGACTGTGAATTTTTCTGGATGATCTTTTCGAGATCCGTGGCTGTTGCCTCTTCCACTTCCTTTTCCTCCTCTTTGCGGGCGATAGGAACGGTCAGGATGAACTCGTTCTTATCGTTTGCATCGGTCATGGCAAGTGTGCCGCCATGCATCTGGGCAAGACTGCGTGCATAGGCCAGACCGAGTCCTGTGCCTGGCACATTACTGTTGGGAGCCAGACGCGAGAAGATAGTGAATATCTCCTCCCGCTTGTCGTGTGCCACCACTTCGCCGTCATTAGAGATGATGATGGCGAAGTTATCAGGGGTCTGCTCCATGCGCAGGTCAATATAACTCTTGCCGTATTTTATGGCATTCGTGATCAGATTGCTTATAATCTTGGTGATAGCCTCACTGTCTACAAATGCCGTGACGGGAGCTTCCGGCAACGTTACGGTGAGCCGCTTTCCTGCTGATTCAATGGTGGGACGGAAACGGTTGAGGCAATCATTGAGAATCCTTTTTATATCCGTCTGCTGCTTCCGTATCTGGAATTTCCCGTCTTCCATCTTCCTGAAGTCGAGCAACTGATTGGCTAAGAGAAGCAGACGGTCGACATTAAGGTTGATTACATCCATATTCTCCCTCACTTCCGGATCGGAGATGATGGAGGGCGATTTCGACACGCAGTCGAGAGGTGCCTTTATAAGCGTAAGAGGTGTGCGTATCTCATGGGCCACGTTTGTGAAGAAATTGATCTTCGACTCATACGCCTCACGCTCTTTCTCCACTTTATAATTCTCCATGTTGCGCTGGTTATGCAGTTTGGAGTTGCGTCGGTATTGAGAAAAGATCACATAGATGATAGCGAGGACTATGATGACGTAAAGCGCGATGGCCCACCATTGCATATAGAAGGGAGTGGCAATATGTATTGCCAATGCCAGGAGATTGCTGTCGGCCATATCATATTCATTATAAGAGGCCACTTTCAACGTATAGTTGCCATAATCGAGATTCGGATAAGAGAGAATAGCCTCGTTCATAGGAAGATAATGCCAGTCTTTATCGAATCCCTCCATCTTATATCTTATTCCTTGGTCGCCCGGTGATGAATACCTGAGGCTCGCCACCCTGAAAGCCATTGAGTTCTGATGACTCTCCAGATCCAGCCGGTTGCTGCCTGTGATGCTGGATTTCAGCGGTGAGCCCTCATCTTCAGGACGCACGCGCTTGCCGTTGAGATAGAGTTCAGAGATTATTGGTGTGATAGGTTGTGAGCTGAAAGTGAATGTCAGTGGATTGAACGAAGTGAGTCCCTCTATTGTGCCGAGATATATACGGCCATCGGGGGCCATTAGCGAAGAGCGGTAATTAAATTGATTTGAAAGCAATCCGCCCGCTGTGGTGAAGCGGCGCATGTTGCCTGTCTTTCTGTCGATGCAGTAAAGGCCATGATTGGTGGTGAGCCACATATGGCCCAGATCGTCTTCAATCACCTGATACACCACTCCATGCAACCGGTCGGCACCTAATTTATTACGGGTGAAGGTGGAGTTCTCAGCTACGAAAGAGCAGAGTCCATCCTGGGTCATGATCCACAGTGTCTGTTCAGAATCTTCATACAGTCCGTATATCTTGTCGCTGGGCAGCGATCCGGCTTTGCCCGGCGTCCAGCGGAAGTGCTTCCACTCCCTCTGGGAGGGACGACGCATGTAAAGGCCATGGTCGTAGGTTGCCACCCAGATATTCCCCTTGGAATCTTCAAGAATGTCGTAGATGAATATATTGTCAAACTCAGGTATCTGCCTGAAAGTGTCGGTATCTTTCTGATATGTCTGGAGGCCGGCCATTGTTCCTATCAGCAAGTCGCCGTGGATGGTGCGTTTCACGGAGAATACATAGTTGTTGCTGAGGCCGTTGGCGGTGTTATATTTTCTCATGTTGCCCGAATCGAGATTCTTCACGATAAGGCCGTGAGAGAAAGTGCCCACCCATAGCTCGCGGTTGTCTATGCAGAGGGCATGGATATTGTCGCTGTTTATTCCGTCTACAGGCATAAAGCTGCCGGTGACAGGGTTGAAGGAATGCAGACCGTGATCTTCAGACCCTACGTAAATCAATCCCGAGACAGGGTCGGCACACAGCTCCCTGATTCTTTGGCTCCGGAGGCTGTTGGGTGAATTGTCGGGATAATATTTGTCGAATTTCATCCGGTTGATATCGGCATAGTCGAGACCTCCGAAATATGAGCCGGCCCAGATGCCCCCTTCACGGTCGCAGAGGAGTGCATAGATGGCATTGTCCGATAAGGAATAGAGATCGAAGATATTATGTTTATTGTGGCTTATTAGCTGCCCTTTGAGGAGGTCGTACATGAACAGACCGTTCTCCGAAGCGATATAGAGGGTGCCCTGATTGTCAAACATTATCTGCCTGATGAAAGTCTCCTGGCCGTTATGGTCGTGAGCGAAGATTTTTGTCACGCCACCGGTGTTGATGTCAATTGAATGCAGGCCCAAGCGTTCGGTTGCCACATACAATCTGTCGCCTTTCATTTTCAGATCGCTGATTATGGCGTCGGCGAAGTAGTTGTCTGTGCCTTTGGCATATGGCAGGAGGGAAACCAGATTGTCGTCGGAATAATGCAGCCCTTGTCCGAATGTGCCGATCCAGATTCTGCCGTTAGGATCGTAAATGGCCTGGTTCACCTTTATTTTGTCGGAAAGATAGCGAGGTGTGAGTTCGTCGTTCTTTTTTGAATAGGCATATACTCCTTCAGAGTCTACGAGCATCAGGATGTTGCCGTCGTTGTCGTTGAGAA
Source organism: uncultured Sangeribacter sp. (assembly GCA_964622105.1). GTDB lineage: Bacteria > Bacteroidota > Bacteroidia > Bacteroidales > Muribaculaceae > Lepagella. Next base: position 50,452 of record CAZUNU010000001.1, read on the forward strand.
ACTGTATCACCGGCTGATTGATGGTGGTTCCGTTTTTTCTTTTTGCGGTCAGGCGGCGGAGATGCTCCGTTGTGGGATCATAAATGAAGGCTCCGTTATGGGCACCGATCCAGATCAGCCCCTCCGGATCTTCATAAATGGTGTTGGCGAAACTGCATGATTCCCCTTCTCCGGTGTCGATGTGACGGAAGTTGAAACCGTCGAATCTGTTGAGTCCATCGATGGTGGCCACCCATATGAATCCGTATCTGTCTTGCAGAAGATAGCGCACGGAGTTGGAGGAAAGTCCGTTTCTCACGTTGTAGTGGTCGAAATATAATCGTGTGGATGAAGTAGCGTATGCAGAGAGTCCTGACAGTAATATCAACGTCAGTATAATTGGAGCCAGAAGATTTCTGAGTGGATTAGAATCGGTATTCATGATATGATGTTTAATGCAAAATTCGTCAATTCCGGCGATAAATCACAGTATTTTTATCCCAAAGAATAAAAAAATTGTGTCGTGTCACGTTTATGGCACAAAAGTTAAATGTTGAAAATAAAAAAAGTAGCAACTTTACAATGTGATTAGTTACAAATGAATGTCAGGAAAAAACTAACTTTTGCCCGGCTGCAGGAGCAAGGATCCAAAGCAGAAGAGCGGTAAGGTCATGAAGATTGAAAATTAGGTTTACAAGACAGATCTGCACCTTAATTCAGGGATATTGCAGATCTGTTTTTAAATATCTACTTTAAAAATGGATCTGGTCTGTAATATGCAGGATGGTATAGCGTTTTTCTAATGGTCCGGGTCTTTTGGTTGCCCGGGTCATTAGATATGCATGAGTAAAGAAACGATATATATCGGCCTGATCGCTGTGGCCATTGCCCTAGTGTCAATCCTTGTGGCGGTGATCATCCGGAAGAGGAGCTGGAGGAAAAGAAAGGGGAGAGAGGGTGAGAAGATTGTAGCCCGTGAATTGAGTCGCCTGAAGAGGAAAGACACCGTGGTGCTTAACGATGTGCTTCTTCCGGTTTCAGGAGGAGCGACGTCGCAGATCGACCATGTGGTGATAACAACACGCGGCATATTCCTGATCGAGACCAAAAGCCATTCAGGAGCGATATTCGGCCATGAACATTCACAGTATTGGGTGCAGTATCTCGGATCGCAGAAGCGGCAGGTGTATAATCCGCTGCTTCAGAACAAGAGTCATCTCCGGGCCTTGCAGCGCATACTTCCTGACCTTGATTCTTCCCTTTTCATTTCAATGGTGGTTTTCACGGAGGCAACCAAGCTGAGTGTGACTGCCGAGGATATAATCGTGCCACGTCGCATACTTCCCGACCGCAGGATACGGCGCACATTCCTTCCCTCTGAGCGAAGGAAAAGACATTGGTGGTGTCCTTGGAGAGAGGTGAGGCTCGATGAGAACAATATTGTCATGCCTTTTGACGGGATGGTTGAGGAGATCGGCAGGCGCCGACGCGTGATTGAAAGAGATGAGCTGCAGTGCATAGCCGATGCCATATTGCAGCGAGCCTTGCGTGGTGAGTCGGCAGCGAGGGCACACACGGCTTATGCAAAAGCCACGGCGAAGAGAGCCAACCGGGATATACGCCAGGGCAACTGTCCGCGTTGCGGCGGAGTATTAGTGATAATGGAAGGCGACCGCGGTGAGTTTCTGAGTTGTACGAATTATCCGGAATGTCGTTTCACGTGTCGCCTCGACAACTGAATTTCTGGAGGCGGCTCCATGTGTAGATGAAATTGCGTTAGGAAATAAAATTGCTTAGTGTTATTGAGTATCGGGCAAGAATTAAACGTATCATTAGGTTAGAAAGCCATCAACGGCTGCCTTGTATAAAATGAAGTGTAAAAATTTATTCAGCTTTTATCCGGTTGCTCTCGCTGCTGTCATAAGTCTCTCATCCCTATGTGGCTCTAAGGAAGCAAATGCCCAGTCTGTCTATCCTGGCGTGGCGCCTGAAAAGATGAAGTTGCCGAACAAAGGGAAAGTGGTGGCGGAGAGTTTCAATCTCAACGATGTGAAACTTCTCGACAGCCGGGTGCATGATAACTTGCGTCGTGACTCCCTCTGGCTTGCTTCATTGTCGCCTGACAGGTTGGTCCATTCTTTCCGCACCACAGCCGGAGTGCCTGCCGGGCGCGAGGGCGGCTATATGACGGTAAAGAAACTTGGTGGCTGGGAGAGTCTCGACTGCGAGCTGCGCGGCCATACCACAGGACACGTCCTATCGGCACTTGCCCTTATGTATGCTTCTACAGGTGATTCTCTTTTCAAATATAAGAGCGACAGTATTGTCAGCGCGTTGAAGGTTGTGCAGGATGCACATGGCAACGGCTATCTGAGTGCATTTCCCGAAGAACTGATAAACCGCAACATACGTGGAGGATCCGTTTGGGCTCCATGGTACACTTTACATAAGATACTTTCCGGGCTTATCGACCAATATGTGTATGCTGACAATGCGGAGGCCTTGCAGGCAGCTGTGGAGATGGGCAAATGGGCGGCTGCAAAGCTTGACGGTATCAACGAGGCAGACCGTCTGCGGATGCTCAGAAATGAATTCGGTGGCATCAACGAGTCGTTTTATAATCTATATGCCATTACGGCTGATCCCGATTTCCTGCGTGTGGCTGAGTTTTTCTATCACCCTGACGTGATTGACCCGCTGAAAGCCCGCAACGCCGATCTTGGTACGAAACACACCAATACTTTTATCCCTAAAGTTCTCGGCGAGATAAGAAGGTATGAACTCACCGGAGAGGAAGAATCGCTCGACCTCAGCCGGTTTTTCTGGGATGAGATGCTGGCGCATCACACTTTTGCTCCCGGCTGCTCAAGCGACAAGGAGCATTATTTCAAGCCGGAGGAATTTTCAAAACACATATCCGGATATACGGGTGAGACGTGTTGCACCTACAATATGCTCAAACTGTCGCGTCATCTCTTCTGCCGACAACCTGATTCGCGTATCATGGATTATTATGAGCGTGCTCTCTACAACCATATCCTCGGACAGCAGGATCCGTCTACGGGTATGGTGGCTTACTTCCTTCCTTTGGCTACCGGCACACACCGCGTCTATTCCACTCCTGAAAACTCGTTCTGGTGCTGTGTGGGTAGCGGATTTGAGAATCATTCCAAGTATGGCGAACAGATTTACAGTAAGACTCCGGAAGGACTTCTCGTAAATCTCTTCATACCTTCGGAACTCACGTGGAATGAAAAAGGTATGACCGTGACCCAGATCACAGCATTCCCTGCCGCACCCTCCACACGTCTGAAAGTGGCTACGGGGGATCCGGTGAAAACAAGCATAAGTGTGAGGAAACCGGAGTGGAGCCGAAAGATGGATATTAAGGTGAATGGCCGTAAGGTGGCATCAAAGCCGGGTAAAGAGGGATACGTGGCGATAGAGCGTACATGGAAAAATGGCGATGAGGTGGAGGTGGCTTTCGATATGCAGCTCTCGTTTGAGCCGGCTCCGGATGGCTCAGGTCTTGGCGCATTGCTTTACGGCCCCGTAGTGATGGCTGCCCGTCTGGGCACGGAGGGTATGGAGGCGCCGGCTCCGGACAGCGATCCATCGAAGTATAATGATTACTACACCTACAATTATCATATTCCTGCAGGCTTGTCGACTGAGATAGACATCGAGAATCTGCGCCAGACAGGACCATTGAAATTTGAGACTGCTGAAGGAATTATTCTCGAACCGCTTTATGATATTCACCGTGAACGTTACGGCGTTTACTGGCGCAAGAAATAATACCACCGATTGATCAGACAATTTTCAAATCCTGATATATGAATCGGCGGAATGTCGCGTTTTAAAGATAAGCGCTTTGCCGATTGGTGATTCAGCGATATTTGAAACTAATCTGTGATTTCAAGATGAAGATACTACGATTTCTTATTGCGGCTGCTCTTGCTGTTGCGGCCGGCAACATGATGGCCGATAGCCCTAAGGTGATAGCTCATCGTGGATATTGGAAAACTCCCGGTTCGGCTCAGAATTCCATACGCTCTATTGTGAAGGCTGATTCAATCGGCTGTTATGGCTCTGAGTTTGATGTTTGGATGACGGCTGACAGCGTTTTGGTAGTAAACCATGATCCCACTATCAACGGCGTGCATATAGAGACGTCTCCTTCTGAAATCGTATTGGCCCAGAAGCTCTCCAACGGTGAGACAGTGCCCACTCTCGAATCCTATCTGGCAGTAGCAGCGGGATTGCCTTCGCGCATTGTGTGCGAAATGAAGGAGCACGACAGTCGCAGCCATGAGAAAGCGGCAGTAAAGGCAATTCTGGCGATGGTTGATAAATATGGTCTCAATGATAAGGTAGATTACATAACCTTCTCGCGCGACGGTTTCAAGAACTTTATTAAGCTCGCTCCCAAAGGAACTGGCGTATATTATCTTGACGGCGACTATGTTCCGGCTCAGATAAAGGAAATGGGAGGTGCCGGCATCGACTATTCACTCCGAGCCATTAAGAAGCATCCGGAATGGATACGTGAATGTCATGATCTCGGTCTTTTGGTCAACATCTGGACAGTCAATGCCGAAGAAGACATGAAGTGGTGTATCGAAAACGGCGCCGACTTCATCACCACCAACGAACCGGAGCTCCTCCAATCCCTCCTCAAGAAATAACATCGCAAATAAAGCAATAAAGCAGAAGCGTGCTCTCGTAGGGGAGCACGCTTCTGCTTTCAGGAACAGTTCAAGAGAGGGAGGGGTTAGCGGGCGGCTTTGAGGCAGTCGGCGCAGAGGGAGGAGATGGTAGACCAATTGCCGCTCTGCACGATCTCTTTGGGGAAGAGTTTGGAGCCCATTCCTACGCAGAATGCTCCGGCACCAAACCATTTCTTAAGATTCTCCTCTGTCGGAGCCACACCACCTGTGACCATGATCTTCGACCAGGGCATCGGTGCCATAAGGCCCTTTACGAAGCCGGGACCGAGCACATCTCCGGGGAATGCCTTGCAGACCTCGCATCCAGTCTCCTGTGCTGCGCCTATCTCTGATACGCTGCCACATCCGGGAATATAGGGTACCTGACGACGGTTGCAGACTTTAGACACCTCGGGATTAAACAGCGGGCCTACCACAAAGCATGCTCCGAGTTGCATGTATAAGGCCGCAGTAGCGGGATCCACAACCGAGCCGACACCTATTGCCATTTCCGGACAAGCCTCAGCCGCATATTTAACCAAGCTGCCGAACACTTCGTGGGCAAAGTCGCCACGGTTGGTGAATTCGAATGCGCGTATGCCGCCATCGTAGCATGCCTTCACTACATTCTTCGCCGTCTCAAGGTCTTTATTATAAAACACGGGCACCACGGGCGCCTCTTTCATCTTGGCTATTACAGCCTGTTTGTCAAAACGTGCCATTCTCTTTTATGCCGACAACGCAGATGCCTGTGGGAGCAAGCATCCGCGTTATCTATGAAGGATTATTAATTAAATACTTATCTCTGTACTCGGCCATTGGCGCTGCCCTTGGCGAGAGCCTCCACTTCAGCTGCGGTCACAAGGTTGAAATCGCCGTTTATGGTCTGCTTCAGAGCCGAAGCGGCCACTGCGAACTCCAATGCCTCGTCTTGAGTGGGCATGGTGAGCAGGCCATGGATCAAGCCGCCGGAGAAACTGTCGCCTCCGCCAACACGGTCGACGATCGGGTTGATATCGTAGCGCTTGCTCTGATAGAATTCCTTGCCGTCATAGATCATGGCTTTCCAACCGTTATGGGTGGCGGAATAAGACTCACGCAGAGTAGAAGCCACATACTTGAAACCGAACTCCTTCATCATGGCTGCGAATATGCCCTTGTAGCCTTCGGCATCAGTGTTGCCTCCCTCTACATCGGCATCGGGTTTGAATCCGAGGCATAATTCCGCATCCTCCTCATTACCTATGCACACGTCAACATATTGCATAAGTGGCTTCATGATGCTCTGCGCTTTCTCTGAGGTCCAAAGTTTTTTGCGGAAGTTCAGGTCGACACTCACCGTCACACCATGGCGTTTTGCGGCTACACATGCCAGACGTGTCAATTCCGCAGCCTTGTCGCTGATGGCAGGGGTTATGCCGCTCCAGTGAAACCAGTCGGCATCCTTCATTATTTCATCGAAGTCGAAATCCTCCGGATCGGCCTCTGCTATGGAACTGCCGGCACGGTCGTAGATTACTTTGGAGGGACGCATAGATGCGCCTGTCTCGCAATAGTAGATGCCCACTCGGTTTCCTCCGCGGGCGATATAGCCGGTGTCGACACCGTAACGGCGAAGTGCGTTTACGGCCGCCTGGCCGATCTCGTGAGTCGGGAGCTTGCTCACGAAGCAAGCGTGATGACCGTAGTTGGCGCAGCTCACGGCTACATTAGCCTCACCGCCCCCCCAGATCACTTCGAAATTGTCCACCTGTATGAAACGTTTGAAACCTTCCGGAGAAAGGCGGAGCATGATTTCGCCTAAAGTCACTATTTTGCTCATGTCTGTAGTCTAAATGTTTATAGGATTTATTCTGTCTTCTGGAGACGGTCGGAATGGGCTGCCTCCATTGCCTTCTGGTTGCGTATGATGAGTATGCGGTTCCAGATGGCCATCACGAGAGAGATTATTATGAGCGCGGCTGCACCGATCCATTTCCATGAATAGCTGCATTTGTAGATTATCCATGCCAACGGGGAGGAGGCGAAGTCGAGGCTTCCACCTTCGAAGCCGGCAGGTATGGCTACTGCGGCATCCCCTGTGGCGGCATACACATCCTGTGCGGCCACGTCAAAGGCCGGAGCGAGTGACGTCACCAGGTAGAGGCCGATAGTCAGTGTCACGAGACCTACGATGAAAGTCTTCACCACATTGCCCTTGGTGTAGGGGAGCACGAGGGGGAATAGATAGAACATCCCGGCGAGCGAGGCAAGGGGTAAGAACTGATTGCCCGGCAGGATTACGGCCAACAGTAGAGTGACGGGAATAAGCAGGATCGACACCACGAGAGTAGTAGGATGACCTATCACCAAGGCAGGACTCATGCCTATGTTCAGGCCGTCGGCCCCCTTGAATTTCCTTGCTATGAGCTGACGTGTGGCATCAGATATTGGCTTCAGACCCTCGATGAAGAGCACTGTCACGCGGGGGATAAGTTCCATCACCGCACCCATCTTTATGCCGAGACCCAGAATATAGGGTATCTTGTCTGCTATTTCCGCCCAGGAGTTGCAGGTGAGGCAACCTATGCCTATGCCCACCACTACACCTAAGAAGAGAGGCTCACCGAGGAGACCGAATTTCTTCTTCAGACCTTCGGCATCTATCTCCAGACGGTTCATGCCGGGAATTTTGTCGAGAAGCCAGTTTATGCCGATGGCATAAGGCACGAATCCGGCGCAGAAAGGCTGCGGAATGGAAATGCCGTCCATATCCTTGTAGAAGTTCTGAAACTTACGGGCGGTCATGTCGGCAATCACGAGCGTGATAATATAGCATATTATCGCTGCGAAGAAACCCCATGCGAGGGAATCGGCCGCGAAATAGACTATGGCACCGATAAAAGCGAAATGCCAGTAGTTCCAGAGGTCGATGTTTACCGTGCGCGTTGTCTTAGTGAAGAGCATCAGCAGGTTGACGCCGAGACATACCGGAATGATGAAAGCTCCTACGGCAGTGTTATAGGCTACGGCAGCTGCAGCCGGCCAGCCCATGTCGAACACTTTCAACTGTAGATGGTAGATATCCACCACCGTGTTGAGCGCCGGGCCAAGAGCTGAGGTCAGCAAGGCTGTCACGATTGACAGACCCACGAAACCTACACCGACTTTAAGGCCGGCCTTGAGGGCATCGCTGAACTTTATGCCGATGCAGATGCCAAGTATGGTGAAGATCACCGGCATCATCACGGCCGCCCCTAAGCCAATTATATATTGAAAAACCTGTTCCATTTATTGTCTTTGCACCTTATCTCAGATCAAGGGTGAGATCATTTAGGTTGCTTTCCTATGTATGCGAGAATACCGCCGTCTACGTAGAGGATGTGGCCGTTTACAAAATTGGATGCATCCGATGCGAGGAACACGGCAGGACCTTCGAGATCCTCGGGTGTACCCCATCGTCCGGCCGGAGTCTTGGAGATGATGAACTGGTCGAATGGATGGCGTGATCCGTCGGGCTGAAGCTCACGCAGAGGAGCAGTCTGTTCGGTAGCGATATAGCCGGGGCCTATGCCGTTACATTGTATGTTGGCCTCGCCATATTCCGAGCATATGTTGCGAGTGAGCATCTTGAGGCCACCTTTGGCAGCTGCATAAGCGCTCACAGTCTCGCGTCCAAGCTCGCTCATCATAGAGCAGATGTTTATGATCTTGCCATGACCCTTCTTTATCATGCCGGGTATGACGGCTTTGGCGCAGATATATGGCGCGATAAGGTCAACGTCTACCACACGACGGAAATCTTCCACATCCATCTCCTCCATCGGGATACGCTTGATGATGCCGGCATTGTTTACCAGAATATCGATAGTGCCTACAGTCTTCTCAATATCAGCCACCATAGCTTTTACGGCCGCCTCGTCTGTGACATCACAGAGATAGGCTTTGGCATCTATTCCGAGGTCCGCATATGCCTTCAGGCCACGGTCGATTGTCTCCTGACGTGAGCAGTTGAACACGATTTTTGCTCCGGCTCCGGCGAGAGCTTTGGCGATAGCGAGACCGATGCCATATGCGGCTCCGGTGACGAGGGCGATCTTGCCCTCAAGTGAGAACATATTCATTGTCGTAGTTTTTGTATTTTGAGTTCAATATTTTTCTACGGAAATGCCTGTAGAATCACAGGAATAGCCGTGGTCAGGTTCAATCTATTGTGACTGTATATCCGAGTGTCCCGTTGTCGAGATATGATTGCCAGTCGGAGAGTGATTGGATGTCGGCGCGGTCCCATGCGAAGCCCCAGCGATAGCGCAGAGTGTCGGTCGGGGAGAAGGCTTTGGTAAGGAGCACGTGGTTCTCCTTGGAGATGATTGTGTCTGTGCCTTCCGGGAATGTGACGCCTATCATAGCCTTCCCATTGTCCGGTCCTTGTGTCGGGTCGGCATATGCTATGTAACCTTTGGCTTGGTCGCTGATCACTTCCGATTCATCGCGTAGCGGGAATCCGGCTGCTATTGTGGAATTTTCAAGCAAACCATCATACCACACTTCGCTTTGATTGAGATGCGATTTGGAATCAAGGGATATCAGGCGGTGTTCGATCACGTCGGGTGAGCCCCCGATCATGCGGGGAGCGAAGTTGAGCTGTACTGTGAAGCGGAGCGGACCGTTGTCGAGAATCTCCGCTGTCTCATAGCACCACGGGAAACTGATTGCGCCGTCGGCTATAAGGGCCGGAGCACCCGCACCTAAGGTTGGGCCTACGGCGTAGCAGTCCATCCCTTTGCCATGGTCGATATGATATGAGAAAGTCTCGATGAACCGGTCAGCCAGCTTGGGGTCGATATTGCGGAGAGAATCCACCTTTGCCCAGACAGCATCGCTCGTTTCCGGCGCATACAGATCGGGCACAATGATGGAATCTGTGGGATGCTTGAAGAAGAGATCGTAGCCAAACGCTTTCTCGCCTGCTTTCTGAGTGCCGGGTCCATATATACGGAATCCTACAAGCTCATTCTCGAATGCTATATCATCGCGGCGCCGGGGATAGAAATCGCCCCATACCGTGAGGGGATAGTCGGGCAACGAGTCGCAGGGATGGATCTCAAACTTCCTGCGTTCCTCTCTCGGCACATTGGCCGTGAAGAGAATCAGAGAATCGTGGGTGAGCTGGGAAGGTATCTCCTTCCCCTCTTCATCGGTGATGTAGAATCCTTTCGAGCCGAGGCGACTTAAGATATCGCCGGCAGGCAATTCCACAGTGCGGTCGCCGAAATTTGATTCGGTGTGATTGCTGACCGTCACGGTCACGGTGTCGCTATGGTTACATGCTACAGCGGCCGGAAGAAGCAGAAGGCAGCCAAAGAGTATTTTCTTGGTGTTCATGATCATGATGGTTAATTGTCCGTGAAAGCCTCACTTTGGAGTAAGACTTGAAAATTCGGGGTTATTATGCAAATTTACATCAAAAAAATCAATCCGGCAATTCTCTGTCTCCCATTTCTTACCGCTCGTCGCGAGAAACTACGGAGGCTTTGTTTAGAAAAGCTTCAGAAAGATTGATGCAAGGGAGTGCCGATCGTCCCGTTCGTCAGCTTCATGTAGTTTCTTATACTTAAGGAGAGCCTCGAGGTAGTAGTAGTCGGCATATATGATGGAGGCATCAATCTCGGATCCGGCAGGCTTATGCCCCGTGGAGTGATCGAGGAAAGAAGGCTTGTTGTCGGCCGATCGGTAGGAGTCACTGCTTAAAGAGGCGAGCATATGTTCAGCCTCGTGGCTGTATTTCCGGCTCTTCTCGTTGTCGCAGTATCCCTGAAGGTCAAGGAGAGCGGAAGCCACCACGCAAGCTGCTGAAGCATCACGGGGAGCTGCGGGAATTTCCGGATCGTCAAAATCCCAGTAAGGCACGCCATCCTCCGGCAGACGGTCGAGATACGCATCTGTAACCTTGCAGGCGAAGTCGAGGTATTTGGGATCTTTAGTCTCACGATATACCATTGTATAGCCGTATACGGCCCATGCCTGTCCACGCGACCATGTTGAGTTATCTGCGTAGCCCTGATGTGTCATTCCTTTCAGGAAAGCTCCGGTCTCAGGATCATACACGGCAACGTGGTAGCATGTGCCATCCGGACGGAAATGGTTTTTCATTGTCGTGTCAGCGTGTTTCACGGCTATATCGTGGAGATAGGGATTGCCCCCGTTATTGGCTGCCCAGAAGAGCATTTCGAGGTTTATCATGTTGTCCATGATAGTGTTGTGGCCACCAAGCATTTCCACATTGCGGGGCCAGGAAAGAATCGTGCCAACATTAGGGTTATAGAGAGTAGCGAGTGTGTCGGCTGTGGCGAGAATCACATCCTTGAAGTGCTGGTCGCCCGTAAGGCGATAACCGTTGCCATAGCTGCAGAACATCAGGAAGCCGAGATCATGGTCGTAGGCTGGAAGCTGTGAAAGGAACTCGAGCGATGAGGTGAAATTGGCGGCTTCACGCTTTATATGGTCATCGGATGTGTTTTCATAATCATACCATAGCACACCGGGCCAGAAACCTGCACACCATTCATCGGGGGTTACCTTACGGCAAGCCCAGACCGAATCGTTACCACAGATGTTGCGTGGCATCATTGTATAGTCTAATGAATCCTTCGAGAGCTCCTCCAGGCTAAGGTTGACTTTATTGTGGCAGTAGGCAAGGGCCTCGTCTACGTCGAATGCGGCCGAGTCTTTACCTTTTCCACACCCTCCGGCGCTCAGGAGCACCGCGGAAAGCGCAATGGTATATAAATTCAGTTTATTATGTTTCATGACTGTATGGTTTTAAATGCAGATTTTGTAGAAATATTCAAGACCTTAGGATTTATTTTTTTGGGAGAACGACGCTGACATCCTTTACGTCGATCCATCCTCTTTCGCTCACTCCGGGGGGCATGACGGAATAGAAACCAACTTTGGCTCCTATCCATTTTCCTGCACGCGCTTTGAAACTCCTGGAGATCTCGGTGAATTTTTTCCCGTCGAGGCTGTAGGAGAAGCGGCATATAGCATCCTTACCTACTGTGATGCGGAGTTTCACCGGCAATTCGATATTCGGAATGAGTCCCGCTTCATAACGCCGGGCCGGCCGGACTATGCGGATATCCTCAGTGTGTTCCTTCCCTCCGGTCTCAGCATCGATGCAAGTGATGAGCTGTAAGAGAAATTCGCCGTTCTCTGTCTCTGTCAGGCCAAAGCGGCAGTAGTCCCACCCCATCACGATCAGACCGGAACTTACGCCCGGTGTATTGGCCTTAGCTGAAATCTTCACATCAGCCGTGAACGTGAATCCCTCAGCGGGAAATTTCATGAGCCATAGATTAGGCACCTCCCACATGTTGGCCTCTTCCGATGAGAGAGGGTGGGAGTAGAGACGCATCATTCCATCGGCCAATGGGAAGCCAAACATATCGTTATAGTTGGAGTGCCATTGGAAAAGATCAGATTTTGAGTTGTAGGCGAGGCCCGTCTGCAGTGTGCTTGAAGCGGAAGTGGCAGGCATCTTCCAGGTTGTCACGGGTGAGCCGCATCCGTTGCCGTCAGTGTCTTCACCAATCACAGGCCAGTCGTTTTTCCATGTAATTGGGTTGAGGTGTATGATTCGTCCGTAGGCTCCTTTATCCTGGAAATGCAGAAACCAGTCTTCACCCTTGTCTGTGGTGACCCATGCTCCCTGATGAGGCCCGTTGATGTCTGAGTTTTCCTGAGCCATGACTATCTTTGACTCATAGGGTCCGAACACATTCTTTGATCTCATCACGAGTTGCCATCCCGTGGCCACACCGCCGGCGGGAGCAAACAGATAATACCAGCCATCTTTCTTATACATCTTCGGCCCCTCGACCGTGTGGTTCACACCGTCGTTGCCGTCATACACTATCTTAGGCTGCGATATCACTTTAGTGCCGTCAGGGGTCATCTCGCTGATTGTGATCACACTGTTGAATCCTGATCTTGAGGCCGCCCATCCGTTGGCAAGATAAGCTTTGCCGTCTTCATCCCAGAAAGGGGAGGGGTCGATGAGTCCTTTGCCGGGACGCACAAGCACCGGTGTCGACCATTTCCCCTCGGGGTCGGTGGTCTTGGTCATGAATATGCCGAAATCGGGATCGCCCCAATATATGAAGTATTCTCCATCGTGCACCCTTATGCACGGTGCCCACACCCCTTTGCCGTGGCGCGGGATGCCTGCTCCGTAGAAATCTGTGGGTGGCACTGAATCCAAGGCGTGGTTTACCAGAGTCCAGTTCACGAGATCTTCCGAGCGCAATATCGGAAGCCCCGGCACACACTGGAAACTGGAGGCTGTCATATAGAATCTCTTTCCATCAGACGAAGCGGTGACATCCGGATCAGAATAATCCGCGTGGATCACCGGATTGCTGAAATTGACAAATGTTCTTTGTGCGCCGAGACTCATCGCGAGCACCGGCGTACAAAGAGACATGATTATGAAAAGTAACGTCCTCATAGATTCTGTGTAACTAACCTTTATTATTCTTTAATGAAACTAACTTTTACTTATTTCCAAGCATGAAATTTCAATACCTTTTTTCAGGGAGCGTGCAAAACCGAGGGCCCGTTGCAGGGCTTGTGATGGCTGTGGGAATCCCGGAGGCATTTCATCTATATATACTTTTATCAATGCCGGATTACTCAATCGGATGTATAAAAAATTCAATTTGGCAATATCCGGAGAATTTTATATTTTAAATTGTGAATTATAAATTCTGCCTGATTGAGTAGTTTCAGTTGAATATCGGAATATACTCATAAAGTCCACATGACTTCTTATTACTGTTATGAACATTAAATATCTTTTCAGATCGCTGCCGGCTCTGTTCGCCGGCCTCTCGGCTCTGACTTGCGGAGCCGGCATAGTCACTTATCCGGCTCCGGAGGGTGCGCCGCTTAATCATACATATAAGGTGGAAGTGCGTCAGAGCAACGATACAGGGGGTGCATCTGAAGGATGGATGCCTGTTGACGTTTATGCGGTGAAAGTCGATGAGACTGTAGACGGCAAACATAACGTTAGGACAGTGTCGATGGCATATTTTGATTTCGACGGAAAGGTTGACGTGCGTGTGACATCTAACGATATCATGCCGAAGGAGGTGAGGGTGCGTCCCCTGTCATATTCTATTCCGGCAGAGATGGCAGGCAACACCTTCACCTTCTCCCTTGACCGTCCGCGGAATCTTTCGGTGGAAGTGAACGGTGAAATCTTCAACAATCTTCAGCTTTTCGCCAATCCTCTTGATGAGAACCGGCCTACAGAGAAAGAATTGAAGAAACTGAAGAAAGATAAGAACTACATTTATTTCGGTCCCGGATGCCATCGGTTTGATACTCTCGCTGTCCGTTCGGGTCAGACTGTCTACGTGGCTGGAGGAGCTTTTGTAGAGGGGGAGATAATGATCGACGGAGTGAATGGCGCAAGGTTGCTGGGCCGAGGTATGGTTTATCCCAAGAAAGCGATGGGAGTTAAGGTCAGCAACAGCCGCAATGTGGAAGTAAACGGCATTTTCACCACCCAATGCGCAGTGGGAGGGTCAGACTCCGTGAAGATAGAGAATGTGAAGGTGATGAGTTATTACGGTTGGGGAGACGGTTTCAATGTCTTCGCATCCAATAATGTGACTTACCGGCATATCTTCGCACGTACTTCCGATGACTGCACCACCATCTACGCAACCCGCAAGGGTTTCTGCGGGGGATGCCGCAACATCCTCACTGAAGACGCTGTGCTTTGGGCTGATGTGGCTCATCCATTCATGATAGGTCTCCACGGCAGTGCCACTGAACTGGGCCCGGATGCTCCTGCCGATGTGATTTCCGAGATCACTTACCGCAATATAGATGTGGTTGACGTGCATGAGCCTCAGGTGGACTATCAGGGAATCTTCGCCATCATTGCGGGTGATAACAATATTGTCAGAAATGTGACATTTGATGATATAAGGGTCGAGAATTTCCGTCGCGGACGTCTGATAGATATACGCATAGCCTGGAACAAGAAGTATTGTGCGGCTCCCGGAAGCGTAATAGAGAACATACTCTTCAAGAATATCGAATATAATGGCGACCGTTCCGATCTATCACTGATCATAGGCTACGACGAGAGCCGTAAGGTGAAAGGAGTGACCTTTGATAATTTGGTTATCAACGGCGAACATATCCATGACAAGATGCCGGGCAAGCCGGGATGGTATAAGACGGCCGATATGGCGCGTATGTTTATAGGCGAGCATGTGGAGGATGTAGTGTTCAAATAAACTTCTCCTTTTTAATATAAGGAATAAATTTCGTGAAGGGTCCCCTCAATATATGAAACACTTTTCATTTCCGTTAAAAAATTACTATAGATTGAGATTATGATTTCAAAAGTCGAAGAGCATATGGGTATGCAGCAGATACGGAATTTTCTGTGTCTGTTGCTTATGTCGTTGACTTGCATGAATATATGTGCAGAAGGGCGCTTGTTTAAAAAGGTGCCGTCGGTTGACGGACAGCGCACGGATGCAGCAACTGTATATGATATAGCCCGTACGGGCGACGGTTTCGTATGGCTGGCCACTGACCGCGGACTATTGAGATTTGATGGGGAACACACCATAAGGGTGACGCTTTGCGATGACCCTCAGGACTGTCTGGTAGTGAAAGTGATCGAGCCTGTGGAAGGCGGCGGTGTGATAGCCGGTGCCGGTAACCGACTCTATATGGTCAGAACCGAGGAGGGTCACCATAAGGTGAGGCCTCTTCTTGACGGAAAGCCTTTCCCGGCCACATGCGGGTTGCGCGTGCAAGGAAAATATACGCTTGTGGGTGGCGATGAGGGATTGGCAGTGATTTATGCCGACGGGAATGTGCGACGCATACAGGTGGGAAATGATCTTCTTGATCTTTCCAACAAGATTATAGATATCTCTTTCGGCGACGGCCGCATCTTTCTGTTGACAAAAGGTAGCATCTTCAGGATGAATCCGGATGATTTCAAACTGGAACAGATCGGCCCGATCGATACAATCGATACTTTGGGCGCCACAACCATCACTTTTGCAAAGACAGGCCTTTACATTGGCACATCCGGTAACGGAATATGGCGTCTTGACCCTACGACAGGCCAATTGAAAGAGACATTCACTTTCTCAAAAGGAAATGTAGTGACCGATATGGTGTTGGGTTATGACGGCTCACATCTTTATGTGGGAACCGACGGAGGAGGAGTCACCAAGATCGAGTTGCCCTCGGAACGTATAGTTTCTCAGTCAAAGCATGTAGCCACCGATCCGGTCAGTCCATCAAACAATCAAGTCTACTCACTTTTCACTGACAGAGGTGGCCATCTTTGGGTAGGTTATTATCAGAACGGAGCTGATTATACACCTTCATGGACCGGCCCTTTCGAACTCATGGACGATCCGGCAGTGATAAACACGAGGGGATTGCCTGTGAGAGCTCTTGCTATTACAGATAAGGATATATCCATAGGCACACGAGAAGGACTCACCATGGTGGCCCGCGACAGTTCGGAGACATGGACAGTGCGTATACCTGATCTACGTTCAGAGATGGTGATCTCTCTTTTAGGCCATGACGACGACATTTATATAGGCACCTACGGGGGCGGCCTTAGCATACTTGACCCACGCACGCGCAGAGTGCGCGATATTGCCGTTAAGGAGCAGGATCCGGTTTTCCGTAACGGCCATATATTCGCGTTGGCCTCAGACAAGACCGGAAATCTCTGGATCGGCACGAACCGTGGTCTCTACCGCAGGAGCGTGGGTGGTACACTCACGCATTATACATCGTCAAACAGCGTTTTGCCCGAAGGGAATGTCTACGGGATATTTTTCGATTCCACAGGCAAAGGCTGGATCTGTACGGATACCGGCCTCTGTGTGTATGATCCCCGGCAGGACAAGCTTCGCACAGATCTTTTCCCGGCTACATTCCCACGCACCATCCGCTACCGCACCGTCTATGAAGACAGCAGGGGCCGACTTTATTTCGTGCCTGAATATGGCATGGTCATCTCATCCTCTCCCGATCTCTCGGATGCGGCCACACTCTCGCATCCATTGTTTGACGACGCTGTGGCCAAAGGGGTGACAGAAGATAAGAACGGCAATCTCTGGATTGCCACAAGCAAAGGAATATTCAGGCGCGACAGCCACGGCCATGTCATAAGGTTCGGTCTGGCTTCAGGGCTGCCATCTCCGATCTTTCTGCAGGCACAGCCTGTATCCGATGACGATGACCAC
This sequence comes from uncultured Sangeribacter sp., assembly GCA_964622105.1. Taxonomy (GTDB): domain Bacteria; phylum Bacteroidota; class Bacteroidia; order Bacteroidales; family Muribaculaceae; genus Lepagella. Next base: position 67,427 of record CAZUNU010000001.1, read on the forward strand.
ATATGGTTTGGAAATTCCGAAGGGTTGCTCCGGTTAACTGAATCTGAAATCTCCTCCTCTATAGAGGCCCAACGTTCTCCCGTGCCGACCACGCTGAACATAAACGGCTCGATGATTGATCATGTCTTTGTCCCGGATGATAAGAGCGGTAAATACAAAATAAATATCGACCGCCCCTCAACTACTGTGAAGATCGGTTTCTCCACATTCACTTATGCTCTGGAGGAGCCGGATTCATACGTTTATTCTCTCGATGGGGGAGAATGGAAGCCATTTGAGGATGAACTGGCCATCACTTTCTACGATCTTTCCCCCGGCAGGCATGATTTGCGTGTGAAATCTGCCAACGATTCAGAGGGTGAGGCGGAGACTACCGTGGTTGACCTCCGTATGCCCTATCCCTTATGGTGGTTTATTCTCGGCGGACTCATAATAGCCCTTGCGGCAACCCTCATTATCATTGGTGTGCTCCATATACGTCGTCGCAACTATTCGCGTGCCTCCCTGGATAAGGAAAATGAAGAGGAGGGCGGGGCCGCTTCGGCAGATGTCACACCTCAGGATGATGCCAGCCGCACGCAGAAGAAATATGCCACGAATGTGCTAAGCCGGACGGAGGCCCGCGAGATTTCACGCAAACTCGATGAGATAATGGAGCGCGATAAACCTTATCTGCAGACTAATCTCAAGGTAGGCGATCTTGCGGCACTTGCAGGGATATCGAGCCATCGCCTGAGTCAGTTCTTCAGCCAGCACAAGGGTCAGAATTTCTACGACTATATCAACTACTATCGCGTGCAGGAATTCAAGCGGATTGCGAAATCCGATTCCACCCGTCGCAATCTTACCCTCACAGCCATGTCGGAGATGGCCGGATTCTCCTCACGGGCCACGTTCTTCCGTTACTTCAAGAACCTAGAAGGCATCTCTCCGGGCGAATGGTTCAAGAATCTGGAGTGACACGATTTTATGGGTTTTCAATCTCAGTCTGAGACTCTGAAATCTCGCATAATTTATTGAGACTCTAGTCTCATAAAATTAAGTAACGTATTTTCAATTAGTTGCAAATGATATATGTCAGATAATTGATTGACATGTAATAGCACGTGGATTATTTTTGGAGGAAGTGCATTTGATATAATTTTGCCATTGTCAACCTTGTCGATACCGACAGAAAAACAAAATCAACATGGCAACTTCCACAAAAACTAACCACAAGACAATCGAGCTTCTCTACAGGCATAACGCCCTTCTCCGGAACTTTATCCAGACACGTGTCGCAAACGATGAAGATGCCGCAGATCTGGTGCAAGAGGTAATGGTGCGCCTTCTTGAATATAAGGAAGAGATCGTGCCCGAGACGGCGAAAGCCCTTGCTTATGCTATTGCTTCAAACGCAGTAAATGATTATCTTCGCCGTAAATATCTGCGTCAGGCCAGTGAGGAGGATATTGCAGCCCTTTCCACAGGAGAGTGCAATGTCACTGAAGAGGATATCATCTCACGCGATCTGAAGCGTCTGGAACGCCGACGTCTCGCCGCCATGCCTCCTCAGCGCCGCATGGTCTATATGATGCGTCTGCATGAGGAGAAGACCACCAAGGAGGTTGCCGATTTCATGAACCTGTCCACACGTACGGTTGAAAATCATTTCTATATCGGCATCCGGCAGATGCGTGCCTGTTTCGCTGCTGCCATTTGATAAAAATTCGTTTTTCTTCGGTAGACGGATTGAGTAGTTTTGCTCTCTCATCCGACATATATAGCATAAGGAGAACGAAAAGCTGCTTCTTCAGAAGACACCCTGTCTCCTTCCACTTCAAACAAGAATAATAAAACCTTCAAACTATACCCAATTAATTATGAATTCATCATCCAATCGGCGTAAGATGACACTCCTGATCGCTGCCGCCCTTCTTGGAGGAGGTGCGATCGGATTACCGTCACAGACTGTGATGGCCGCCCCTGCCTCGGCAGCCGCCCCGATAGCTACAGTGACCGGAACCGTGACGGACGCAAGCGGCGAACCGTTGATCGGCGCCACTGTCATCGTAAAAGGTACTACTAACGGTACTTCTACTGATATTGACGGCAACTTCAAACTTAAGGACGTCAACGGCCAGAAACTCATTGTTTCTTATGTAGGCTACAAGACTAAAGAGGTTGACGTGGCTCCTAATATGGACATCGTGCTTGATGAGGATACCTCCACTCTCGACGAACTGGTAGTGGTGGGATATGGCGTGCAGAAGAAAGGCTCTCTTACAGGCGCCGTCTCTTCAGTAGACGACAAAGTCTTTGCCGACAAGGCTACCACCACCAACCCTCTCGCCGACCTTCAGGGCCAGATTCCTGGCATGACCGTCACCCGCGGTTCATCCGCTCCGGGACGTGAAGGCTGGGAATTCAAGGTGCGTGGTGAGGCTTCAGTCAACAATACCTCAGCTCTTATCATAGTAGATGGAGTGCCGGGCGGATTGGCTGATATCAATCCTGATGATATTGAGAACATATCTGTGCTTAAAGATGCTTCGGCAGCCATCTATGGTGCACGTGCGGCAGGTGGCGTAGTGCTCGTCACTACAAAGCGCGGCAGCAAGATCGGCAAGAAACCTACCGTATCTTATAGCGGAAATGTCACTTGGAAAGTTTCCGATCCGCAGGTGCAGTGGATGAACCTCCAGCAGTGGGCCACTTGTATCGAGGAGGTGATGTATAACGAGGGTATCTCAAGCGGCAACCTCAGCACCTTTACTCCGGTTGGCGCCTTCCCCTACGCCGCTATCCTCGCCATGAAGAGAAGGGATCCGCAGTATATGGGCACAGTGCAGAGCTATGCCGCACTCGGCGGAAACGCTGACGCCATCGCCGACATAGGCTTCATCGACTCCGACCAATATAGCGACACATTCGGCAATGCATTCGCCCAATCTCACTCTCTCGGCGTGAGCGGTGGCAACGATGTGGTGCGCTACAACGTCAGCCTTGGTTACATGTATGACGGCTCTCCGTTGAATTACGGCATCAAGGAGAAGGCCCATCGCTATACGGCACGTGCCAACAACGACTTCAAGATTGCAAAGTGGTTTGATCTTGCCACTACAATCTCATTCGCCCGTCGTGACAACACCTATCCTCTCAACAATCCTTCAGGCGTGAACGGCAACCCTCCGGGATCACCCATCTTTTCTTCCGACGGCCAGCATGCTTTCGGCTGGCTCAACAACTATTCCGACGTGGCTGTGGCCAAACTTGGCGGTTCTAAGCGCAATATATATAATGAGACCGTGATCAATGTGCGCCCCACATTCCATATCATCAAGGGTCTTGACCTTATGGGCACAGTGGGCTACACCATCAAGGACTGGATCAACAAGGAGACGCAGCTGAAGAACTACATGTATAACTGGGACAATGAGATAATTGAGACGATGGTGCGCCCGAACGACAACCGTTTCACCCGTTATAACCGTTCCGCTCTCTATCAGATCTATCAGGGCTATGTGAACTATATGACCGACTTCGGCACAGACGGCAACCACAACATCAACGTGATGGCCGGTGCCAGCTACGAGCGTGAAGACAGCGAGTCGACACAAAGCAAGTTGCTCAACCTTGCCGACGGCTTCCTGGAGTCGCTGAAGGCTTCTTATGACCCGGCCACTTCAAAAGTGGAATTTGATGACGACAAGTGGACCACTGCAATCGCATCATACTTCGGCCGACTCAACTACGACTATCAGGGCAAGTATCTCATCGAGCTCCTCGGCCGTTACGACGGCAGCTCAAAGTTCGTGCGTGGCAAGAAGTGGAGAGGCTTCTATGGCGTATCCGGCGGCTGGCGCATCAGCGATGAGAAATTCATGCACAACATCACATGGCTCAACGACCTTAAGATCCGTGCCTCTTACGGCGAGACCGGTAACCAGGAGGGTATCGGCACCTACGACTTCATCGGTAATATCGCCACAAGCGTCAACGGCTCCAACACCACCGGCGCCGGCATCTTCGGCCCGACAGGTTCGGCTACGGCAGGACAGACTCTCTGGCAGTCAAACGTTGTCAGCCTCGACCGTACATGGGAAATCGTGAAAAATACCAATGTCGGCATTGACTTCGCTATGTTCAGCGGACGCTTCAGTGGCTCTCTCGAGTATTTCTGGAAAACCAACGACAACATGCTCGTGTCGGTGACTTATCCCGGTGTATTCGGCGCTACAGCTCCCAAGACCAACAGCGGCACATTGAAAGTAGATGGTTGGGAAATCCAGCTCAACTGGCGTGACCGTATCGGTGATTTCACTTACAACGTAGGTTTCAATCTCTCCGATGCAAAGAATAAGCTCGTGTCAATGCCGAATACTTCCAACTTTACCCAGAATGGCATAACAAAATATCGCGAGGGCTATCAGCTCAACTCCATGTTTGGTTTCGAATTCGTGAAACTGATCGAAAACCAGCAGGAGCTCGATGCCTACAAGGCTATGGTTGACGCAGCCGACGGACAGTCACTCGGTGTTGACACCTCTATCATGGGCATCGGTGATGCAATGTATGCCGACCTTGACGGCGACGGTAACATTGACTATGATGATGTGAAGCTTCTCGGCACAACCAATCCCCGCTACTCTTACGCACTTAATCTTGGTGGCCAGTGGAAGGGTCTTGACCTCAACATCATCTTCCAGGGCGTAGGAAAGAACCAGATCATCCGCGACGTGACTACCCTCACCGCACCGGGCCGCAACATTTATCAGATCCAGGGCGGACAATGGTACAACAAGGCCTGGGGTTACAATCTTGGCGAGGATCCCCGCATGGTAGGTCAGGAGGTGGGCTACTACAATGTAGCTGCTGATGGTACGCTCACCCCGACCACCGTCACCACCACTGCAAGCGACTACCGCACTCCTCACAACGATCCCTACAACTCCACTCCGAGATGGCACCGTGGCATGACAGCCTACAACTATCTCTACAGCGACGCATGGTATCGCCTGCAGAACATGGCATACTGCCGCCTCAAGAACCTCACCGTAGGCTACACATTGCCCACTGTATGGACTTCAAAGATCGGTATTGAGAAGGTGCGCTTCTATTTCACAGGCACCGACCTCTTCACCATCCGTTTCAACAAAGACAAGACGGATCCGGAGAACATGTCGACCAATCCTCTCGGCGGCACTTCCGGCGCAAATGCTTATCCTTTCTACCGTTCCTATACCATCGGTCTTAACTTAACCTTCTAATCTCTCCCCAAAACCAATATGAAGACAATAAAATTTCTGACTCTCGCGGCTCTTGCGGCAATTTCGCTCACCGCTTGTGACGATGCTCTCGACTTCTATCCCGAGATCACCACCAATGAGTCGAACACTATGGATAAGATCGGCTACTATGAGGCCGAGGTGAACAACTGGTATGGTTGGCTGCCGAAACTCATGGACGCAAGCGACATCCAGGGTCTTGCCGCACGTGATGGCGACAGCGACTTCGGAACAGGAATGTCTGGCGACATCTCCGCCTCCAAGATGAGCCAGCCTGAGTCGAGCAAGCGCTACAACAACTATTATTCGCATCTACGCTCCATCAACTATCTGGAGTATTATGCCGACAAATATTATAAAGGTGACCAGAAAGATCTTGATGTATATCGTGCCCAGGCCCGTTTCTTCCGTGCCTATGAGAGCTGGATCTTCTTCCGCGATTTCGGTCCGGGCACGATCGTGAAGCGTGTGGTTGATCCTACCTCCGAGGAGGTGATGGCTCAGCGTGCCAGCCGCGATGAATTCGTAGATTTCATGATTGAAGATCTCCAGTGGGCAATTCAGTCAGGTATGCTTCCGAAAGAGGGAGATATACGCAACGGTGAGAAAGAGGGCCGCATCACTATTGGCGCCGCCAATGCACTCCTCGGCCGCATCTGTCTTTTCGAAGGCACATGGCAGAAGTATCATTCAGAAATGGATTCATATCCTGCTGCCAATAATCCCACCACAGCCTCTTCACGCGAGAACCGCAGCAAATATCTCCTCGGGATTGCCAAGACAGCTCTGGAGAATGTGATCGCCGACAACAGCTATGAGCTTTTCTACAATGATCAGCTCGGTCAGGCAAGCTATAAGTATATGTTTATCCTTGAAAGCTCAGTAGCCCGTAATCCGGCCGGTGTGCTCAAGAAAGCCAACAAGGAGTATATCCTCGCCAACCGCTTCGATAATACTTCCAAGCTTGCCGGTCAGAACTGGGTACATACTTACAAGGGAAGTGGCATAGGTCGTCACCTTGTTGAGAGCTTTGAGACCAAGGACGGCTCTCCCCGCTCCACCGATTATTCCGATCCCCACTACTGGTGTAACGAAAATATGGACCCCCGTATCTCTGAACTCGGTGTGGCGTTTATGGATTATCAGTGGACCTACAGCTCAAAACGCGACAGCTATAATGAGATCGGTTCTCCCACAGTGAATTCAGGCATCTCTTTCCTTCCTGCCGTGAATAAATGGAGCGTGGAGACTACATGCGGAGCCAACGATGCTTCATACGATATCCCTGTGATCCGCCTCGGTGGTGTATATCTTGATTATGCAGAGACTCTCTGCGAGCTTAACGGCGGCAATCCTATCGCTGTGTCTGACAACGCTCACATCAACCTGCTCCGCAAACGTGTAGACATGCCCACCAAGTCTTCATGGACTCTTGAGGATATACGTCGCGAACGTGCCTGTGAGCTCTATCTCGAGGGTTACCGCGTAGACGATGTGCGTCGTTGGGCAAAGGGTGAGGAACTCTTCGGCGACAATCTGGAAGGTCTTTATATAGGCAAGACAGAGGCTGAGCGCAAGAATATATTCATTGCCTCACAAGGCTTCACCGTGATTGCCAAGAATCTCACATGGGATATCCTGAACACCTACAAATGGATGCGTCTCGAAAGCGGCGACAAGTGGCTCTATGCTTTCTGTGATCCCCAGAATCCTCCCACGTATGAACAGGCGGCCGCAAAGAAGGGTCCCGATGGGAAGAGTCTCTTCACCTCAAGCCAGGATCCTCAGAAGACCATCGCCAATGGAGCCAAGATCAGTGACGAAGGTTATTTCCTGATCGAGGGTAAGGAAGACCGCACTTTCAAACAGCGCACCTACATGCTTCCATTCCCCGTGGATCAGATGGTGCTTAACCCCAATCTTGCTCAAAATCCTTTCTGGGAGTGATAATCAGATGATTACAGATTAATCATTCAAAACATCTCAAGGTAAAAAAGATTTTTTTAAAAAAAATGAAAAAAAACGGCCACTGCATTGAGTAGTGGCCGTTGCTTTTACGAATATAGGGATAGAAAGGCCACTTAAAGAGATGTGAGCCTTAAAACAAATAACCAACATAATACTAAAAGACATGAAAAAATCTACCATCCTCCTCGCAGCCGGCCTTATGCTCGCTGGCGCTGCAAACGCACAGGTTCGTTGGAATCCCGAAGGTTCATGGACAAGCGACAGCGGTAAAACAACTCTCCCAGTAAATGAAGACGGTAAATCCGTAATCAACAAGCTCGTTAAGCAGGATAATGGCAACTATCGTGCAGATATCCGTTATGCAGCAACAGCCAACCTGATCGAAGATGAGCCTTACATGGTATTCCAGATCACAACAAAAGATTGCGGATGGAACCTCAATGACTTCAAATTTGAGTTTATGATCCAGCGCAAGCTCTCAGAAGGTATGGATGATAATGGGGGCGTGAAATGGGGTGGCAACACTGATTCATTTGATGAGAAGTATCCTTCTTTCGATGGTGGCAAATACAAAGTTGTCGATCAGTATGAGGCTGATCTCTTCCAGCTTCTTGGTTCAAAGATTGTGAATGGTGATGAGACAATCTATACAGAAGATGTGATTGTCATCGACCTCAATAAAGTGAAAGCTACAGACGCTGACAAGACTCAGGGTCTTCTCTTCTCCGCAGGAGACGTTTACTTCCCCAACCTCAATGGTTTCGAAACTGTAGTTGAGCCTGATGCAAACGGTATGGGTGGTGTTCAGCAGCGTTCATGGATGGGATTCGTTTGTATTGCTCCCGCAGCTTCTGTCACTTCAGATGAGCCTGCTTTCATCGTTCACTACACAGGTAGTGTGGAGGATCCCAACGACGCTTGCGACGTGATCGAGAACTACGCCAACAGCGAGGGCGGTCAGGAAGTTCGTGACGGCGAGGAGCAGTCAGGTGTTGAGGCAGTGGTTGCTGCAGAAGACGTGAAGATTTATCTCAAGAACGGCAAGACTGCAGTGGCTCCCGGTGCTGAGAGCATCGCAGCTTATGCTATCGACGGCAAGAAGGTTATGAGTGGCGTCGACAGCCTCGAACTCCCTGCCGGCATCTATATCATCAAGGCTGTGAAGAATGGCGTATCCAATTCTGTTAAAGCTATCGTTCGTTAAGCCGGAATAACCCAATTCCACAAAAATATGTTGATTCAGGGGCGTGTCCGGTGAGGATACGTCCCTGTTTCCATTTAAAGCCAGTCTCTCCTTGCGGTGATTTAATATTACTGTCTTGATTAATTAAACCTGTTCAATCGATATGAAGCGTATTTTGATTCTCCTGCCGCTTATGGCCTGTCTGTGGACAACTGCACTGGCAGAACGCACATTCGTGCATCCGGGATGCTCCTACACTCAGGGACAGCTCGACCGTATGAAAGCGATGGTGGAGGCTAAGGTGGAGCCTTACTATACCACTTATCTCAATCTCAAGAATTCCGAGCATGCCCAACTCGACCGTAAGGTCACCGACCGGGGCACACAGATACGTGAAGGACAGTTCAACGGCACTGTCGGCATCGACGGACGATGTGCCCATGACCTCGCATTGCTCTGGCATATCACTGGCGACAACCGTTATGCCGACAAGGCGGTGGAGTATCTCAACGCCAACAATCATTATACCAACACTTCTGCACGTGGTACAGGCCCTCTTGACAACGGCAAGATCAACCTCCTCATCGAGGCTGCCGAACTTATGCGCGACTATGAGGGATGGGATCCGGAGGAGCAGCAGAAGTTTAAGGACATGCTCACTTATCCTTACTATTCCAACACCGAGGATGTGGCGGCCAAATATGCCCACTGGACAAATGACGATGCCAACGGCATCACTTTTTATTGGAATATCCTTAACGGTGACTGTGGTCGCTACGGCAACCAGGGAATGTTCGGAATGCTGGCAATGCTCGCAATGGGAGTATATCTCGACAATGAGCTAATCTACGACCGTGCGTTGAGATACGTATCCGGTCTGCCTCATCGTGAGGATGATCTTCCGTATCCGTCAGGGCCCGCGATCACCAGCACTAAGCCCACTTCTACAGATGAATATCAAAAGACTTATACTCTTAACGGACGCTCCAACACCGTGCCTGACTATGGCTATGATGAGCTTTTAGAGTATTATTTCTATCCAAACGGCCAGTGTCAGGAGTCATCGCGCGATCAGGGCCATGTGCTCGCAGGTATTCATAAATATATAGAGTTTGCGGAGATTGCATGGAATCAGGGCGACAGATTTTATTCCCTCCATGACAACCGTCTGCTCAAAGGCATTGAATTCAATTATCGCTACAACCTGAGCAACATGATCTCTTTCCCTGATCAGCCAGAGCCGTGGGAACCGGCAGGCTACACCACAGATCCGGATGAGGTGACTCTTGACAACAATATGTATCTCCAGATCAAGAGCCGCAGCGGAAGATGGGAGTCGATCAAACCGAGTCCGGCCGGTCGCGGCGGCATCAGCAATGTGGGCTCACGTTCATCGGCCTATGCCCATTATCTTGTGAGAGCCGCCGAGACTGATGATGACACCAAATGGCTTCAGCGTGCTCATGAATACGTGATGGACCAATACGGCTACGACACTTCCGGCACAGCTCCCAGCTGGTTTTACGAATGGAACGGGTGGGGCACTCTCACAAAGACTCTTGAAACATGGATGGCAGGCGACCCTGTAAGTTTTGTGAACGGCGAACGTATCTCCGGAATCCACGTATTGCCCGGAAGCATCGAGGCCGCTGACTATGACTACTACAATATCAGCGAAGATGGCGAAGGCCATACTTACCACAAGGTTACGGCTGCAGCGGCTTCATCTTACCGTCCCGACGGAGGAGTGGCTCTGAAAGAGAGTAATGGCCGTTGGGTGGTGGCCGATACGAAAGCGGGAGAATGGGTAAACTATACGGTTGCATGTCCCGTCACCGACACTTACGACGTCTATGTGACCTATAAAGCCTCTGCTCCCGCTGAACTTGGAGTGGCCGTCTCGGGCGAAGAAATGGTTACAGCCGAAGCTCCTGCCGCTGCTGACTTCACAGAGGTGAAAGTGGCTACTCTCGAATTCCCTGCCGGAGCATCCGTATTGCGTCTGTATGTAGAGAATGCGGGTGAAGGTCTTGAAATAGCCTCCATACGTGTGGCTTATAACTCCTCAGAGGAAGCGGGCACTGAAATCTACGGTGACTTCGATGCCAAGAACAAACAGTTTGTGCTCGACTGGGCCTTTAAAGGAATGCTCGTATCTGATATCAACCTGATGAGAGCGGCCGCCGGAGCTGAGGATGAGGCAATCGTCATTTCTCCTGATAACACCTTGGGGCATTATGTGGATCCCGATGTAGAGGGCACCGTGCCTGCTTATACTTACTGGGTGAGCTATAAAACCGATGGAAAGGAGTACACAACAGAGCGAGTAGGGTTTGAATGGGGAGAATTGAATGACACGTTCGCTGATGAAACGGACTCCGAGTGGAGTGTACCCGGTAGTAACGGCTCTGTGGAGTATGCCGACGGCGTGTTGCATCTTACTCCATTGGCAGCAGGCACCTCACGACTGAGCCGCGGATGGTCATATCCCTTCCATGCCGGTAATTTCCCTGTGCTTGCCTTCAAGATGGATCGTCCTGAAGGAGTGACTATGGCTCTATATTCCGGTTCCAACTCCTGGGAGAACGGTTACGACACGTTTACAGGAAAAATAGGGGAAGATGTATTTTATTATGACCTCACCGCCGGAGCTTTCTGCAATAGCAAAGGTGTGGCAAAGCTCTCTGTAGCTACCGATGACATTACCTCTATACCGTTGCAGTTGCGAACAACCGGGGCGGCAAATTCCGATCCGATAACACTGCATTGGGTGAAGACATTCCGCAGCGTCGATGCCTTGAAGGAGGCGTTGTCGGCAGGAGATGCAGCAGTGGAAGAGATCGGCGTCGGGAATGACGGATACAAGACTTCCGTGATTTATAATCTCATGGGAGTGCCTTGCGGCACAGATCCGACTGTGCTTCCTCACGGCATCTACATAATAGACGGAAAGAAAGTGCTTCTCTGAGAATCTACCTTCATAAATACGGGGGATGCGTCGAAATTTCCTGATAAATTTTGATGCATCCCTAATTTATAATACCTTTACAGAAACGTAAAACCAGCTACATAACCCGACACATGAAACAGATTGCCGCAGCCCTGCTGCTAATGATAGCCTTCTGGGCAGGCGCAGCCCGCAAAATCAATCACCCGTCGCTCCTCTTCACACCCGAGCGGGTGGAGAATGCCAAGAAAATGATCAAGACCGACAAGGCCCGGAGCGAAGCCTGGAATCAGATTCTCAAGGAAGCTGACGCGCTTCTTGAAAAGAATGATATCCGAAAGATGGAATATCTTGCACTGGCCTATCAGATGACTGGCGACAAACGCTATGGTGAGAAATTGCGCACCATGCTGCTCGACATAGCTAAAATACCGAGTTGGGCAGATGCAGAGATGATGATGCGTAATCCCGCCTGGCGCAGTGAACTGCAGATGGCTCATAAATCGTTTCAGATTGCCGTGGCTTATGACGCTGTCTACAATATACTTTCAGACAAAGAACGTAAAGAGATAGCTCAGGGCGTGTGGAGGCTGGCGGGAGAGCCCTTGCTCGGCGACTGGCTGCTTGATGACTCGCGAATCCATTCGCTTAATTCGATGGGCCACAACTGGTGGACCTCCTGCGTCGGAATGGGTGGTCTGCTTGCTCTATCGATCTCCAATGAGGTGCCTGAAGCTGCCGATGCCGCCAAAAAAGCTGTAGATGCGCTTCCGGAGTGGTTTGGCTTCGCCGGCGATGAAATCCAGATGAAACCGAAGACTTTCGACCGTAACGGAGGTATGTATGAGAGCATCAATTATGCTTCGTTTGGAATAGCGGAGGCTCTTTTGCTCCGTATGGCCTGGCTCAACAGTCACCCGGGTGAGAATCTTCCGGAAATTACCCAGATGGCGTTGATTCCCTCTTTCTTCGCCCATGTGGCTTATCCACGCGATGGAATGCTCTATAGCATCAACTTCGGCGACAGCCATAAGAACGTGACCGGAGAGAGCGGTATGGCACTTGCCTATGCCATGGGAGCCAAAGACCCTGTCACCCTCTGGTATATCAACCAGCTTGAGCCCAACCAGCATCGCGAAGGGTTTCCTCTCAACTTCCCGATGGGCTTGCTATACATTCCCGACACATCAAAGGCTCCGGCCACCCCTGATCTACCCACATCCCACTTATGGGAAGATTTCGGGTGGGCCACCATGCGTGATTCATGGGACAAGAACGCGACCATGCTCGCCGTGAAAAGCGGTATGACATGGAATCATTCACATGCCGATGCCAATTCGCTGATTCTTTTTCACAAGGGAACAGACATTATCAAGGATGCCGGCAACTGCTCCTACGGCAAACCCGAATATCGTAATTATTTCTTCCAGAGCGATGCACACAATGTAGTGAAATTCAATGGTGAAGGCCAGCCGAGAGCACAGCAATACCATGGTTCACCATTGCCCGGCAACGTCAGCTCACTTCTTGACGGAGGAAACGTGAAGTATGTGATGGCCAATGGCACAGGACCCATGTCGCGCTGGCTCTCACGCAATTACCGTCATTATCTCTGGATAGACAATGTAATATACGTGATAGATGACCTTGTATCGCACGAACCGGGCTCTTTCGAATGGCTCTGGCACCCCGGCGGAGAGGTGAAGAAGCGTGGCGGCGATCTGGAGATCACTTCCGGAGAATCGGCCGTAGTGCTCCGTCCGCTCTACCCCGAGCCTCTTGCCCCGAGCAATTATGTGCATGATTATCCCAACATGCTTTGGTGGGAGGTGATAGAGGGCCCCACAGAGGATCTGAAAGGCACGGAGGAGTATTACTCGTTGCATCTGCCCAAGACCACCGACCGCGTTAAGGGGGTGACCGCCATTATCCTTAAGGATTCTCCGGATCAGAAAGAGCTTCCGAAGATGACCCGTATAGAGGGCAAGGACTGGATAGGCATCCGCAACGTCTACAATGGCAAGGTTACGGATCTTTATATAAACCAACTTGCCGACGGGCGACTCATGCATCTGAATTCATGGATAGATGCCAACGGTTGGACTACAGATGCCTATATGCTGGCCGTGACCTATGACGAGGGCACAGATCCTTCGAAAGCTTCGGAAGTGACGATGATACATGGTGGCGCGCTTAAGCGTGATGGCAAACTCATGCATTCCTCCCGAGCAAAGCAAAACGTGATTGCCTCGGTGAAGAACGGAACTTTCACTGCCCGTAAAACCGACACTCCTTCCCGCCATTGACTCAAATACTTATCAATAGAACACAGACAAAACCTGACTTATGAACAGATATAAATTATCCGCCATATTATTATTGGCGGCCGCCTCTTCTTACGCTGTCGCACCGGCCACACTTTCATTGAAATCGCCTGACGGGAGGAAGGAAGTGACTTTCTCCAAACCGGATAAAGAACTGAATTACGCGATAAATGTAGACGGCGAGTCGGTGGTGCTTCCTTCACGAGCCGGCCTGCAGGTAGACAATCGTGTATGGGAAATGGCACTGGGTAAAAGAGATCTCGCTCAGCCCGATGTATGGATGGATTTTCTCACGATAGATTCCGTGACATACCATCCTGCTGTAGACAACCTGCGTCAGGCCTTCTATGGCGAAAGGTCGACAGTGAAGGAAAAATACAATTCCGCTACCCTGCATATGTCGCGCAAAGACAAGAGCGACTATCGCCTTGATGTGGAGGTGAGGGCTTACGATGAAGGCATAGCTTTCAGATATTTTTTTCCTGAACATCCGGCGGCAATCTTCCATAAGGTGACCGAAGACCTCACGGACTATGCTTTCCCTGAAGGCACAATGGCCTGGAGCGAGCAATGGGCTCAGTCGGCTTTTGATTACTCAACGATAGATGAGATACAATATCCGGTGGAGAGGGCATTGACGCTTCAGACTCCTTCCGGGAAGTGGGTGGCTCTCCTTGATGCAGATGTCGACGACTGGTGTCTTACAAAACTGCAGCCGCGTAAGGATAAGAAATCCACGCTCTCTTCAGTGATGTATTCACCGGTGGATATAGTGACCTATTATGCCACTCCCTGGAAAATTATCATGACCGCCGACACACCCGGAGAACTGATAGAGAACAACGACATAGTGCAGAATCTCAATCCCGAGATGGAGGGCGATTTCTCATGGGTGAAACCGGGTACTATCATGCGCGAGACCACTCTCACTACGGAGGGTGCGATCAAGACCATCGACTTCTGCAGCGAGCACAACATTCCATATATGCTTTTCGACTGGCTATGGTACGTGCCTTGCACGAGCCATGACGGTGATGCCACGAAGGTGATCGATAAGCTCGATATGAAGAGAGTGGTGGATTACGGACGAGAGAAGGGCGTAGGCATATGGCTTTACGTCAACCAGCATGCCCTGATGAAGCAACAGCGCGAGCTGCTTCCGCTACTTCACGAATGGGGCATCAAGGGAGTGAAGAGCGGATTCGTGCAATATGCATCCCACCGCTGGGCCACATGGCTTCATGATCTTGTGAGATATGCGGCCGAGAATAAGCTTATGATGAATATCCATGATGAGTACCGTCCATCCGGATTCTCACGCACGTATCCAAACCTGCTCACGCAGGAGGGCATTCTCGGAAATGAGGAGTTTCCCGACGCCACACATAACGTGACACTCCCTTTCACAAGGATGATAAACGGCGCCGCAGACTACACTATCTGCTACTACGACAAGCGTCTGAAGAATACCCACGGTCATCAGTTGGCTGCCTCAGTGGTTTATTACTCTCCATTGGTCACCCTGTTCTGGTATGACAAGCCGCAGGCTTACGGAGGCGAACCTGAAATCAGCTGGTTTGAGAATCTCAAGACCGTATGGGACGATTCAAAGGTGATATCCGGATATCCCGGCGAGCACATAGTCATGGCCCGACGCAACGGCGACGACTGGTGGGTGGGCGCGATGACAAATAATGACGGACGTCACCTCGACATTCCTCTTGATTTCCTTGATGACGGATCATATATGGCTACACTCTATACCGATGATCCCAAGGTGCAGACCAAAACCAAGGTAAAGATTGACAAGAAGAAAGTAAGCAAAGGGAAGAAGCTCTCGTTGGATCTTCTTCCGCGAGGAGGCGCCGCAATCCATATCACTAAAATCTGAGTCTTACTTTTCAGGGATTTATCGGCGGGTGATGGTGTAGATGCCACCGGGGACAGTGGCGATGTCATACTCATAGACTCTCTTCAGAACCGGATAGGCCGGCTGGATTTCATCTGAATGGCGCACCTCTCCGGCATCGGGCCCGTTGAAGAAGACATTGGTATTTTCCCCCCTTGCCTCAGTGAGTCCTTCTCCGGCCAGTGGCACGTAAGAACGAATGCGGAGAGTCCCTCCGAGGTCAGACTTCACCACCGCCTTGTTCAGGCTTCCTTTGTTCCAGTCCATGTCTACAGTGTAGCCGCCGCGACTACGCAGGCCCTTCACCGAACCGTCGGCCCATTCATCGGGCAGAGCAGGAAGGAGGTGGAGGGCTTTGTCATGGCT
>CAZUNU010000001.1:83490-89924 GCA_964622105.1 uncultured Sangeribacter sp.
TCAAAGAGTTCCGGAGTGGAGTAGGGCGATATCTGGGTGCCCGGATAGAGGGCGTAAGCGTGTGAAATGTGACGGTGCTTGTCGTTGGGATCATCGAAATCTCCGAGCCATTCCTGAAGCTGATTGTGGCGGCCGATCTGATAGGGAGGAAGATTGCCGAGTACGTATTGCAGCGAATCGATATAGCTCCGGTTTTCACCGGTGATTTCCGCTGTCTTTGAGGTCATGGTGAAGAGTTCACGCAGGATCTCACTGTCCATTGTGCAACCGGCTTCTATCCATGGCGCATCGCCCCATTCACCTTTGGGTCCGTGCTCGGGTGACATTGAGGGAGCCACGACCAGCCATCCGTTGTCGGGATGCGGCGTGAGAAAAGAGAGATAGAAATCGCATGCACCTTTCATGACAGGATAGGCTGTCTTTAGAAATTCATTGTCACCGGTATAGAGATAGTGATCCCAGAGATGTGTGGCGAGCCATGCGCCACCCATGGGCCACATGCCATATTTGGCCATGTCTACCACTCCGGAGGATCGCCAGATATCGGTGTTATGATGTGCCACCCAGCCGGGACATCCATACATCTCCGAAGCCGTGGTCCGGGCGTTGTCAGCCAATTCCGTGACGAGCCGTAGAAGAGGCTCATGACATTCGGAAAGATTGGTGACTTCGGCCGGCCAATAATTCATCTCGGCATTGATGTTGATAGTGTATTTCCCATCCCAGGGAGCGAGGGGAGAATCATTCCAGATTCCTTGTAAATTTGCAGCTTCTCCACCCGGTTGGGAGGAGGATATGAGCAGATAGCGACCGTATTGGAAGAGCAGGGCTGCCAATTCTGGATCGGAGGTTTTCCCGAATCCGGTTATACGCTTGTCGGTTGGCAGGATCGCAATCTCGGCTGGAGTCGTGCCCAAAGAGAGCTCCATCCGGCTGAATTGATCTCGGTATCGGTTGATGTGCCGTTCCTTCATTTGTCCGTAAGGCATTTTAATGGCTTTGCCCAGGATTTGCTCGGCTTTCTTCACGGCGTCTCCCTCTACTCCTTTATAATCGGCGAAATTTGTGGCTGACGACACAAAGACGAGTGCAGAGGAAGCACCCGTGACTGTGAGCGAGTCGCCTTTAGCCACTAATTTGCCGCCATCCGGCACGATCTCGGCTATGGAGGCACCCTTCACCACACCTTTTATTCCCTCATGGTCGTCGCCATCCACATTCAAAATTAACTTTTTACCTTGCAGCCTGACGGAATGGCTCTTCATTGGTGAATCAAACTTCAGCGAGAACGTCAGCTTGCCCGGCAGGGAGGCAGAAATACGCATCACAAACACATCCTCATCGAAAGCTGTGAAGGCTTCTCTGGTATAGTCTATTCCATCAACGTTATACACTGTCTTGCATATGGCGCTGTCAAGACTGAGCGAGCGGTTTAGGTGTGTGTGCCGTTCGTGACCCGGGAAGTTTATGAGAAGTGAACCGAGAGTCTGGTAGGGCATACCGTTTTGTCCGGTTAGGAAATATTCTCCCACCATTTCCTGAGCCTCTGAGTTTCTACCTTCGAAAATCAGTTTCCTGACTTCCTCGAGTTTGTCGAGTGCGCGTGGAGAATGGTTGGTATGTGGACCTCCGCCCCACATAGTTTCCTCGTTAAGCTGAATGCGTTCATGTGCCGGATTGCCGTAGACCATGGCTCCAATGCGTGAATTGCCGAGAGGCAAAGCAGCGGTCCATTCCGAAGCGGGAGAGTCATACCATAACTTCTGCTCCGGTGAGGACGTGCTCAAGCCGTAGGACTCAAGTGTTGGGGCGCATAATGTCGCCAAGGCAAGGATGCTGCCAATTATTTTTTTCATGATGTGGAAGTGATAAAGTTAAATCCGACCATTCCTACCCGTTAAGAATCCCATTTAGCTTTTGACTTCCTGGGAAGTGTCCGCATCCTCTTTTATGATGAGCAGCGTGTCGCCCGGGTAGAGGCTCCGGGTGCCGTTGGGCACTATATAGCGGTTGCCACGACGTATCATCATCACCAGATGTCCGGAGGGAAGATGCATATCGCGCAGTGTGTTGCCATTGGCAAGATGCTGCGTGGTGAGGGTCATGGTCTGAAGAGATGTCTGATGCTCATCGGCAAGCTCCACTCCGAAATCGTCGTCCTCAGAAGCTTCCGTATCAATAAGTTTGAGTCGGCGTGCTGCGGAAATCACGGTGGTGCCTTGAATGAGCAGGGAGAGCAAGGTGACAAAGAATACGATATTGAAAATCTGTCCGGCTCCCTCCACATTGTCCACCACGGGATACGTGGCGAAGATGATGGGTACGGCTCCACGTAAGCCTACCCAGGATATGAATGTCTTGCAGCGAAACGAAATCTTATGAAAGGGTAGCAACGAGAGGAATACGCTAAGCGGACGCCCTATGAGAATCATGAAGACCCCGATCAGAATTGATACAGCCGCTACGTCAATCATTTCATGCGGATTTACCAGCAGTCCAAGCATGAGGAACACCACTATCTGAGCAAGCCATGTGAGGCCGTCGAGAAATTTTGAGATACCTCTGTGGTTTGGCAGAGTGGCGTTGCCGAGCACTATGCCGCAGATGTAGACGGCAAGGTAGCCGTTGCCGGCGAGAGCCGTAGTTATGGCAAAGGTAAAGAACACGCATCCGATCATCAGGATGGAGATCATGGAAGTGGCCTGTGCCGAATCTTCCTGAGCACCGGCACTTCTTCCTATCCGCCTATAGAAGCCGATGAGCCAGAGGGTAAGTTTACCCATCAGATAGCCACCGGCGGCGCCCACAGCAAATTGCAAAAGAAGCTCAAAGACGATGGTGGCGGCTGAAAGGCCTCCTCCCATTGTGAGAGCCTGGATCAAAATGATGGTGAGCATGTAGGCCATAGGGTCGTTGGAGCCGCTTTCAAGTTCGAGCATTGGCCGTAGGTTATGGCGTAGAGCCACTTTCTGACTACCGAGGATGCCGAACACGGAAGCTGAATCGGTAGACGACATCGTGGCGGCCAACAGCAATGAAGGCAGAAAGGCAAAATGGATGTTGGTCCATTTCATGCCGGAGAGCCACCAGATGAATGTGCCGGTAATGAGGGCTGTAAGTAGCACTCCTACTGTTGAGAGGACGAGGCCCGGGACGATTACCGGACGGATGGCGGAAATTTTAGTCACCATGCCGCCTGAGAAGAGGATGATGCACAGGGCGACCATGCCTATGAACTGGGCAGTGTGCATGTCGCTAAACTGTATTCCGAGTCCGTCTGTTCCGAAAGCCATTCCCACCAGAAGGAAGATCAGAAGGAGTGGCAAGCCGAAGCGATAGCTGGACTTGCCGATAAGCACGCCGGCGATAAGAAGAGTGGAACCGATAAGCAGTATATTTTCGGAGGTGATGAAATCCATTGTAGCCATTGCCTCTAAAAATTAGATATTTAAGAAAGTTAACGTGAGTATTCCGGTTTATTTCTGCAAAGATACTCTTTTTACCCGTAGCCACCAACTTTTTCATCGTACTCCCCATAGCTTTGCATTATAAATGGAATATAGTGTATGATTTTTTCTATTGTGTCATTCGTCCTTTCTTCTAAAGAAACGAGTTTTCTTTATTCTGTCAGTATGAATATCTCAGGATTTTTATTAAATTTGTAAAATGAAGTACATATCCATGCTTGAGGGGAGCTGATCATGGCCCGGATTGTGGATGGTTACTTATGATTGTTGATGCTTAGTTATTTGCTTGATTCCGTAACTTAAAACCGACTGATGAGCGAACAGAAGCCATATGTGGTGTCGGCGCGCAAATATCGTCCGGCCACCTTCAAGACGGTCGTCGGCCAGCGCGCTCTGACCGCGACCCTCAAAAATGCCATCGACTCCGGACGCCTTGCCCAGGCTTATCTTTTCTGCGGGCCCCGGGGTGTGGGCAAGACCTCTTGCGCACGTATATTCGCCAAAACTATAAATTGCCTTTCTCCTACTGCCGACGGGGAAGCCTGCGGGGTATGTGAGTCGTGCCGCGCTATAGAACGTGGCAATTCCTTCAATCTCGTGGAACTCGATGCCGCCTCAAACAACTCGGTTGACGATATACGCTCGATTACCGAGCAGGTGAACGTGCCTCCGCAGACAGGCCGCTATCGCGTGTTTATAATCGATGAGGTTCACATGCTCTCAAACGCAGCCTTCAATGCTTTCCTCAAGACACTTGAGGAGCCTCCCAAGTATGTGATATTCATTCTTGCCACCACCGAAAAGCATAAGGTGATACCTACGATCCTGAGTCGCTGCCAGATATATGATTTCAAGCGGATCACTATCAATGACATGGTGGATCATCTTGAATATGTGGCGTCGGAGGAGGGCATTGCCGTGGAGCGAGACGCCTTGGGCATAATCGCTCAGAAAGCCGACGGCGCCATGCGTGATGCACTCTCAATTTTCGATCAGGTAGCGGCTTCTTCACGGGGGAATGTGACGTATGCTTCGGCTATCGACAACCTCAATGTGCTCGACTATGACTACTATTTCCGGATGGTGGATGCTTTCAGGGAGGGAAATGTGCCGGAAGCCCTGATAATATATAAGGAGATACGCGACAAGGGCTTCGATTCGCTGTTCATGGTCAATGGTCTTGCAGGTCATATACGTGACCTTATGGTGGCCGCTGATCCTCGTACGGCATCTCTTTTGGAAACTTCGGATGAAATCGCCGCACGCTATACTGAGCAAGCCAAGACTCTTCCTGCCCAATGGTACTATGCGGCCATGCGCCTGCTCTCAGATTGCGATCTGAATTACCGCACGGCTACCTCCAAGCGCCTGTTGGTGGAATTGACTCTTATACGTCTTTGCCAGTTACTAAAACCCCCGACGCCTCCTTTTGATGCGATCGACAAACGCCAACCCTTAGGTGATCCTGCCCGGCCCCCGATGGCCTCTGCAACTGCGGGTCCGGCTTATGGCTCTTCGCCTCAGGCGGCATACGGAGCTCCACCTCAGTCGTCCACTCCGTCATCGTCACACCCTACACCTCAGTCCGCAACCAAGACAGCTCCGCAGAGTCCTCCTGCAGCCTCGGCTCGGCCTGCTGCTCAACCTGCTCCCCGCACAACGCCTTCCGGCGCTCAATCTCTGCAGCAAGCGGCCCAGCAAACTGCGCCTTCGGTTCAGAAAGCCCCGGCCAACTCGTCAGGCCTTGGCCGTAGGCAACGTCCCTCTACTATCCGTCTCTCCGATGCAACGTCATCGGTCAGTCCGGATGCCGGGATGTTGCGTCAACGCACCACTCCCATCGATCATAACCGATTCATGGAGGCGTGGGGAGAGTTTATGGCCCGAAATCCACAGTTGCATATTCTTGTCAGTGCCATGCGCAGCTCCACGCCAACACCTGCCGGAGAAAATGCCTACAGCATCATAGTGGATCATCCGGCACAGCTCCAGGCTTTTGATCTTTCGATGCCGAAGCTGATCGAGTATCTCCGGAATGCCCTGGAGAACGACCTTCTTGTACTTAAAGTGGAGGTAAACACGGCTCCTGTTGAGAATAAGCAGCTTCCTCCGAAGGAATTCTTGCGTCAGGCCGTGGCTGAAAACAGTGCGCTGGCCGGCTTCCTCTCTGCTCTCGACGCCGAGTTGGTGTGATGCAACGTCAGGGATAAATCGAATTGGTTTACCGGACGTAAATATTGTCATTAGCTTTGTGTAGTGGCAAGATTGGTTATAACAATACTTAAATATTGCTAAAATTAGTTAAAATTATTATGCTGACCGTGGGTTGTGGTGGCATTTTACCGTAAAATCCACTATAATTTATTAACTTTGCGATAGAATTCCGGAGGGGACGTAAGTCTCCTCCTCTTTTTTACCGTCTTAGCTGACAAATAATATAGTCTTAGCTAAAAAGAAAACACTAAATATGATAGACAAGACAGCGCTAACGCAATTCATAGAACAGCAGCTTACGGACACTGACCTCTATCTGGTGGACATTGCCATAACTCCGGACAATGTCATCACGGTGGAGATAGATTCCGATTCGCCGGTGGATATCGACGAGTGCATAGCTCTTTCAAGAAAGATTGAAGAGGCCTTCGATCGCGATGAGGAGGACTATGAGCTTGAGGTTGGTTCAGCCGGTATCACCTCCCCTTTCAAGGTGGTGAGACAATACCAGAAGAATATCGGCAACGAGGTCGAGGTGATCGCCCGCGATGGCCGGAAATATACAGGAGTGCTTCGCGAGGCAGGGCCTGAGAGCTTCACAATAATCTCGAAGGAGAAGGTGAAGAAGGAGGGCGCAAAACGCCCCGTGCTGGAGGAAGTGACACGCACTTTCGCCTATTCCGACGTAAAATCCACATCCTATCTACTACAATTCTAAAGTCTTATGGCAAAGAAAGCAGAGACCGTAAATAT
>CAZUNU010000002.1:0-17260 GCA_964622105.1 uncultured Sangeribacter sp.
GGCCAACGTGCGCAGCTATTTCACAAAGCATGGTGGCTCACTCGGCACCCAGGGTTCGCTCTCTTTCCTTTTCGACCATAAGAGCGTATTCCATGTGAAGCCGAACGCCGACACTTCTCTTGAAGATTTCGAGCTTAACCTCATGGACTTCGAGGCTGAACTCGAGGCGGAAGACGAGGAATGGATGATCTACGGCGCTTTCGATCAGTTTGCCAATCTCCAGAAATTCATCGAGGAAAACGGCCTTGAGATCCTCTCAGCCGAGTTCGAGCGTATCCCCACCGACTATAAGGAAGTGACTCCGGAACAGCGCGAAGCCATCGAGAAGCTCCTTGAGAAATTCGAGGATGATGAAGACGTGCAGAACGTGTTCCACAACATGAAGGAAGAAGAAGAGTGATCTGATCATTCACGATAACCGGTGCATAATGCATAATTACGTAATTATGCATTATGCATTTTTTATTTCAAGACCTTTATTGATTATGACTTGGTTCCAATGGTTTTACGACAATATTAATTCCCTGGAGGTCAACATGACCAACAGTATGTTCCGTCTCATCCTCAGCATGGTGCTCGGCATGGTAGTGGGAGCCGAACGCAAGCGCAAGGGTCAGATAGCCGGAATACGCACTTTCGCCCTCATCTCCATGGGAGCCTGTCTCGCCATGCTTCTCTCCATCTACGTGCCGCAGGTATATCTCGGCCTCAAGAACGGCGATCCGGGGCGTATAGCCGCGCAGGTCATCACGGGCATAGGCTTCATCGGCGGTGGTGCCATGATACATATGAAAGGCGCCGTGAGAGGACTCACCACAGCCGCCGGCATCTGGATGACAGCCATAATCGGCATGGCTGTAGGAATAGGCATGTATCTCTGCTCCATCGGAGCCACAGTGCTGATTCTTCTCACCCTCGTCACGTTCGAACAGTATGAGAAACGCCGCAAGTTAGGTCAGGAATCAAAGGTGATAAGCATGTCGGTAGAAGGCATCATCACCGATCTCCAGCCATATAAGGAGGTGCTTGCCGCTAACCGTGTGCATCTCTCCACATTCTTCGTGGAATACAACTACGTCGACAACAAGACCGAGATCAACTTCGTGGTGCTCGTACACGCCTACACCAACCTTCTACCCGTCCTCTCCGAGATGAGCTCCGTCAACACCACCCAAAAACTCACCCTCTCCAGCCAGCTCGATATCTGAAAATCACTTTTGGAAAGGGCGCACTATATCGCCTTTCACGAGCAGGTTCACTACACCATTATCAGCGTTAGAGGTCAGCCTGATCACCTTTTTTACAGATCCCGGTTTGCGCTTCCTGCCGTCAAAAATTATTGATAACGGTATGCTGTCGCCCGGAGCCACCGGCGAATGGCTGTAGCCCACCCTTGTGCACGTGCAGCTCGTAAAAGCCTTCATAATCACGAGGGGTTTATCGCCCGTGTTCTTGATATAGATTTCGCGCGTCTGCAGCTCTGTCTCCTCAAATTCCCCTAAATCAATTACATTCTCGGCCAGCGCCAGATGTGCCTGGGCGCCTCCCATCGCCACCGTAGCGATAAGAAGAGCTATCGTCATTAAAATTCTTTCTCTCATATCCTGTCTATTCTTTAAAAGCATACTGAAAAAAAAAGAGCACGGTCGGAATCACTCCGGCCGTGCTCTTTCTGAAATTATTTAACTACAAACTTTTTCGTCACTCTGTGTTTTTCGCTTACGGCCTCTATAATGTAGATGCCCGGATTCAGGTCGAACTGCAGCGACGTGTCGTTCGAGCTCCATTCGCCCACAATCAGGCCATCCGTAGAATAAGCACGTGCCGTGATTCCATCATTGGGCGACACCACGGATACAGTCTGGTTATTCATGACAACGGCCATCGGCACGTCAGCCACACCCTCCGAAGAACGGGTGATGAAGAATCTTCCGGATACTGCCCCTGTCACCGCTACAGTCATGCCATTGTAAAGCCCTTTCATTTCACCCGTAGCTGTATCCGTCAGTATCAGGCCTTCCGATTCCTCGATACCCTCAAAGAGCAGAGTTGAGCGGACACCCTCCGCTGCCACAACACCGATTTCAGTCTCCTCTATAGAACTGAGGCTGTTGATAGCCAAAGCCCTGCCGGAAGCCACGGTGTAGACCGTTGTACGCTTCTCGAGAGTAGCGTCCTGAAGCAGCTCTGCATCCTCAGCGCCTGCATAATCATTGTCGGCTTCCGGATCAAGGCTGATCACCGCGCTTGAAGTCACTGCGTCAGAATCATCCGTCACTGAGATTGTGATCAGCTGCGGATTGAGATTGCCACGGGTCCTGAGGAGCGGGTTGCCGGCTTTATCGGCCATGTTGTCATTGCATATCATGTCAGGAGTAAACTTCAGACCGATGTTCTTTCCCTGAGTCTTGGCCTTTACGAAAAATCCCTGCATCGGCGCCACGGTTGAAGGAGTCTGGATAGAGGCATCCTTATAATCCGCATCCTCTGTAGATATGAACGTCCCCGACTTCTCATCCCAGAGGATTGCGCTCTGGCGGTCGTCAGTCATTATCCAGTAATACGGTTCGATCACACTGCTGTTTTCGCGGAGGAATTCTGCCATATCCATGCTCGCCATAAACGGATTGCCGGCAAGGAAATAGTAGCCGTCAGTGCCGACTGAAGCCGTAGTGGTGAAGACTCCGTCTGTGAAGGCCGTCAGGCTGTGGCGGTTGCCGTTTCGGCTTACATTGGTATCGTCTGCATTTTCTGTGTTGGCAGAAGAATCGAAATAACTGTACGTATTGTCGGCCTTGGGCAGACGGAAACGCACCACCTTGTCATCCGCCGCATTGTTTATACCCTTTGTAGCCGTACGTATGGAGAATCCGGTACCCGGAGTGTAACTCTCATCCACATCATTGTAAACACGGCTCCAATTGAGCGCTACAGCTGCAGATTTTGAAGCATGAGTGCCGTCACCGAGCATGTAAGTCTTGGCCTCCGCCTTGTTCCAGCCGCGCTGATATACTGCAGGCGCATAGCGCCCATAATCAGTGTTGTTGAAACTGATATCCGTGAAGAGCTCGTTATCTTGCTTGCCTCCGTTGGTCTTCGTATACATATCGCCGGCCACTACTCCCTGCAGGGGTGAACCGAGGGTGTACCAGCGGTCGCCGGTCATCTCCACGTCTACCCATGCTTTCTGATAGTTCTTTCCGAAAATGAAGTGCTCCTGATGCGCGAGCTCTCCGCCATGGTTGAAGTGAATCTGCTCGCAGGTGTTGGCATACCATGGACGGCATGCCAGTTTGCTCTCCATGTCAAGCGAGGCCATATCAAACTCAATATACTTTGTAGCCTCCCCTGCTTCATCAATTTCTGCCTGGTCATTCCAATCGCGGGAGCCGTTCAGCGTTGCGATGCTCTGCTGTGAGGCACTGAACATGTAAGGATAACCCTCTGTTGGCTTCATGACAGGCTCGGTGGCCGAAGCATCCACATATTCTTTCGAGAGATCAGGCACGATAACCTTGGTGAAATCAAGCGGAGCATAAGCAGACGTATTACCGAGCACCTCTTTCACCTTTACCTCTATCACACCTTGGCCATTCTCAACGAGCGCTGTTCTCTTGCTGTCAACGATGGTATGGTTATTGATTTTCCCGTCTCCGGCAGCCAAGAGCAGCTCATCGGCCACGACGCGGCTCCAGTTGGCATCATTGTTCCAGTTCCGGCTGTCGGCACCTGTCCATTTCATATATTCCGGCACCACCTTCAGTGTGAATACCACATGTCCCTCGCAATAGCCCTCCACCTCTGTGTTGAGAGCTTCGTCATATGCGAAACGCACACGGTAATAGTAACCCTCGCGGAATTGCATCTGCTCGCTGAATACTATGGTGACATTGCTTTCCTGATTACCCGTAGAGGCCGTAAGGTCTTTCACCATACCTATCGGGAGAAGACTGTTCTTGATCACCACATCATCCATCGGATGTTTGTCAAGACCGATGTAATGAGGATCGTTTGTCTCGGCAAGATATACGTAGGGATCAGCCTCATTGTTGCGGTTGCCGGCCATAGTCATCGTAGCCGATGCATCAGCTCCCTTATAGGAGGTGACTGCACGCAACGGAATCTCGAGATAACGTGCGTCTGCCGGGATAGCTACCGTCGCATCCACGCCAAGTGATGTCTCTTTCTTGGAAGTGAGAGGTGCGACTCCGTTGACTGATCCAAGCTGGCGCAGACCGAGCCGCAAGGGCACATCGCTCACAGGATACTCGATGCCTGAGAAACCGTCGAACATCACCGGAGCATTGTTCTCGACGCGCAGACGTATCTCATTAGGCTGGGAACATACCTTATAGCCGTTTTCATCGTCAGGACCAGGGATTATTGGCATGGCTGTGAGCACTACTATATTATCCTCGCCTGAATTTGCCTTGAGCGGAGGGAACACGAAACTTGATGCGTGAAGCACGAGTTTGCCCTCAGCTATCAGCCCCCTGAGCGGTGCATAGATATCCGAAGCCCCTTCAGCCGGATCAGGCAGTTCCGGAGCATCGGTGTTTGGCCCGAGCCCCTTGCTCTCGTCGCCATTACGGAAAATATAGAGCAGGTCGTAGTAGCTCGGCGCATCACCCTCCTTGGCCATGAAGTCTTCAATCGGGCCGTTATACCAGTCATAGTAATGAGTCGGGGCGTTTACGTAGTCAGAGTATGTAGTATGCTCGGTTCCGGTGCCGCTTTCAATCATCTTGAGATCTACCTGCACAACCGGCGACTGTCCGGCACACACATCGATGGGTTCACCGTCGGTGTAAGCGATGCCGTCCACCTTGATTATGCCGGAGCCTTGCAGGGTTATCACAGCATATTTTGCGCAGGGATCGTCGGTAATTGCGAAATCTGCTATACCGGGTACGGGAAGATCTTTGTATTGGGCATAAAGAACGATGTAATAATCCTTACCCGGCCGCAGATCTGCATCATAAGGCAAGATATTGGTGCGCACGTAGCGGGTGCCTGACGTTGAGGATGTATAGCCCATCGCTTGGCCATAGGTTCTCTCGGCATATGGGGTCAGATGGCTGAAATTGTTGGAAATCTCAACTGCCGTGATATACGTCTTATCAACCGCATCATCTGTGGTCTCATTGAATACGATGGCCGATTGCTCCACCATTTCCTTTTTTGCATCAGAGGTAAGATCGTTTCCGGCTTCGATTGCGGCAGCATAAAGACGGTCGTATTTGTTCTTGTCAAGCACCATGAAATGCAGCGACATCTTCTCCTCCCCTACTCCGTTACTGCCGGTCGACTCCACGAGGCCGTTTGAGTCGAGGAGCTTGTCGAAACGGCTGCTCACGCAGATGCCCACCGTCTGCTGGTTGGCATCACACACCGGCTCAAGCTGACGTGCCGTGAGCTGAGGAGAGATAATGTAGGCTCGTATGTCATCCACTGCATAGTCAGCACCAATCGACGACACACAGTTGTTCTCCAGCTCAAGCTCGTAATGGTGGATCGAAGAGAGATTCTGTATGCTCGAAAGGTCTGGGATAAATGAATAGTAGACGTGCATCCAATCGCCATGATTCTGCATTGCAGAAGCTGTAGGTGTTTTATTTGTCTGGACGTAACGGGCATTCTGCGAGCCATAATTGAGATTATCAATATAGCCGGTCACGAATGAGTGGACAATCTCACGGTTATTATTCTCATCCACAGCCACGAAGTTGAACGAAAGATTCGCCACCTCATTCTCATACGACATCTCTGTTACCCATGCTGAGACAGCCACTGTGGAACCCGGACAGAGATTATTGATGTACAGACGGGCAGCCACTCCCGGATCTGACGCCGCATTGGTATAATAGAAATAACCTGACTGCTCGCCTTTGGTGTCATACCAGAGGCGGTCGTAAAGACCCGTGGAACCATCATCATTCTTATGATTATTTGCTGCGGCATGATACATCACCTGGCTTGAATGATTGGCGATGATATACTCATTGAAATCGTAATTATAGTAGCCGCCATAACCGAACGAGTAGGTGGATTTATTCCAGAGCACAGGCCATTTATACGCCTTGAATTTCTTATTTTCAGAGTGATACGAGAAATAATCATCCGGATTGTATGGTTCCGTCTCGAAAGTGCGGTATTGGTCGAAGTCAACCACCACAGCCGGAGCGCCGCAAATCTCCTCCTGCTCCAGATATTCCGCGCGGTGAGTGCGGTAATCTTCTGTAGCCAAGGCGGCTTCAGTTACCACTGACGCACTCTGTCCGTCAAGGAAAGTCACGATATACTCGTCTATGTATAGATTATCATTGGTGCCGATAATCTTGATATCAGACCCATCCGCGTTCAAGGCCTTCAGGCGTACCACATACGTGCCGACCTTCGCCTTACCACTCGGACAAAACAGGGAGCGGAAAACAGAGCCGCCACCATTACCACCATGATAGGAAGCACCATTATCAGCATTACGTACTGCAAAACCGTTGGAGCCATCGGGGAATTTTCTTGTGCCTTGAGTTGTGGTGTAGGCATCGAAGAAGAACATGCCTTGATCGGCTACAAGATTCCCTGACTGGTCACGTATCTCGAGTCCTACTCGCGGCACACGCTCATACAGCCCTTCCGCTTTCTTGTAATAGAAATTGGCGCGGGTATAACTATAAGTATCAGTTCCCTCATAACGAGGCACCTCGGTAGAAAGACGAATCTGGAAGTCATAACCGGCGCGTGCAGAAACGGCGCGTGAATTGGCCCTTAGATAATTTTCGTTATCCTCCTTGGATGTTGTTGCGTTATCTGCCAGGGTCTTTCCATCTTTGATATGGAAAATATGGCGGAAATTTATAATCGGCTCATGGATGGTTTTACTTACATGGTCGATATTATAATCATCGCCATCAGCGGCAAATTCATGACCGAAATCGGCCGCAATATGGTATTCCGGTTTTTCCAGTTTGAGATTATCATCTGAATCGGGTGCCTTGTCAGTCTTTATCGGCTGGAAGAATGTGGCTTCTGTGCCATACCATCGCAAATCGTTATGCGTTAAGAATTTCCCTGCATCTAATGTAGTTTCCTCAGTCACCTCCGCAGTAGTTTGGGGAGGAGCCGGCACACCGTTGATCTCAGCTGTCCAGCCAAGACCTCGACGTGCAACTTCATTGACATCTCTGGCATCAAGATATATAGTAGGATCCCCGTCCAAAGGCAAGGCAGAATAGAACTGTGCAGGATACTCTATCCCTGCGCTTGTCCATACCTTGCTCAGATCCACCATCTCGCTCCTGCTGATTATCTTTGGATTTGAACGATCTTCTTCCGGGTTTGTGCTGAATCGGTCGTGAGAATCGGTATGTGTCGGCGCGAAATTTATATAATAATATTTCTTACCGCCTACTTCTACAGTTCCTGCCGTATATGTTGTGCCATCTACCGTAAGCTGCGGAGCAGGTTGCCCCTCCTGATATTCGAAATATATCGGATTGTAGTAACCACCTTTAACTTTACAATTCGACGTTGATCCATTTGATGAAACATTTGTGAGTTCCACCTTCATATCACCATCAAAATTCACGATGGCGTCCTTATAAACGTTAGCTTCCCCCATGCTGGCAGCTATATTGATACCACCCCAAGTGCCATAATTAGCCGGCAAATCGTAGTAACAATATTCTACCCCATCAAATTTAATGTTACCCCCGGATAGATTATTGTACCATGCGTATGGGACGGACTCACCCCAAAGACCTATAAAGCACTGACTCCAACTCTCTACTTTCTTCAGATATATTCTGTGAGTTCCCGTTGCCTGCGTCGGCATAGGATTGGCTACGGCTTTTGCAAGTGGGCTACTTGCAAAAGCCCCGGTGAAGGGCACGACCGAGTATTTCAACCCTGTGCGGTTGAAATCCGCCGGAATATTGAACACTCCGAATTGCTCTCCATCACGCGTCTCCTTGCCGTCTGTCCCGATTTTGGTATATGTCTTCCCCTGTGCATTATGGAGCACAAGCATATAATTGTTCCACTTCTCCGGATTTTCCTTCACATATATCTTTTGCGAGGTGGAGGCTCCACTCAATGAGGACACTTCCAGAGAACTCCTATGACCCGTAAAAGTTATATTATAATTTCCCCCTGTTGCACTGAAGTTTATATTAAGAGGAGCCGGACATCCATCTCCATTTGACGAGAAACAAGGACTGCTACCCATTAAATAATCATGGGGATTACTGTTATCACTGTTATTACCATTATTGACCATCAGATCGACGTAATCACACTCCGGAACAGTGGCATAATAATAACCGTCACCCTTGGTAAGTCTGATACCGGGCCAACCGGTGTCAATCACGTCTTTCTTCCAAAAATTCATATATACTGCCGGCCAAAGATTGGGATCATCCGGTATGCCATAAACCCTTACGACATGAGAGCGCTGCGGAACATCCGGCTCTGAATGGAAAGCCTCCTCATCGGCGCCATACACATTCGCAAATCCCGCTTGGTACAGATTATAACCGCTTCCGATGACCGGAACCTTCTCCGCAATGAGCACATTCATATACGATTTCTCGACACTCACAGGATTGAAGGAGCTGAACATGCCGTTCTCTCCCTGAACATTGCTGACAGTGGCGTCGGCATAGCAATTCTTCACCGTGGCAGTGGCGTCGTTCTCTATATAGCCTATCAAGGCGCCGTTTGATCCGTCAAGGCGGTAGCCTCCCATCACTGTGCCTGTAAACACTGTGTTCTCAAGATTGACTTCCGCTCCCTTTGTGGCAATACCCACAAGGCCACCGGCATAAGAGATATTATTCTTTTCCACGTCTGCGGTTGAGGAGATGAGGACATCTCCCTCTACATAACAGTTGGATATAGTGACCCTGCCGTCAACAGTGCCCGCAAGAGCGCCGGCGCGGCCACCGGATGACACATTGACATTGATAAGATTGAGATTGGTGACACACGCGCCTTGACCGAGCCAACCAAAGAATCCGTCATTATACGAGCTTTCATTTTTAGCAATTTTGACATTGCTTATGCTGTGGCCATTGCCATTGAATGTGCCTCCATACTTGATATATTCTGTGCCGTTCCAGCCGCCGATCTCTACCGACGCACCGCCACAATCGATATCAGCGGCAAGAATGGCATCCAGATTCTGATAGCCGTTACCTTGCGCCACCAAAGAACTGAACTCACGGAGGTCATCAACAGTGCGGATTACGTACTTACCGATTGGGCGCGGGAAAGATGTGCCGGCAAAATACCCGGCTTTTTCTGTAAGCACAATTGCTGCGGGATCGATAAGGAAATCAAGTAGCCGGTTGCCGCGACTGTCTTTGATATGGTGATAATCCTGCTCCTGAAGCTCATCTTTGCTGTTGCGGGGAATATATCCATACCAATGTGAGAATTTCTCGCGGTAATTTCCCGATGTAGGAAGGTCGTAGTAAGGGCTCAATGAAATCATGTCGCCGGGCATGGCATATAGCGTATGCTCGGTGACGTGAGGCATCTGGCCGCCACCTTGCTTATCGAAAGTAGGCAGCTCGTGCACCTCGCCATCGTATACGAAAGTATTCTCTTCACCCCAAGGTTTATCTTCAGGGTAATCGGCGTTTACCCCATAATGGTTTCTCTTGTCGAGAATACCACTGTTAGGCTCATACGTATAGTCCCACATCGATTTGTAATAATCGGTTGGTAGCCTATAAGTATCAAGCCGTCCCGCCGGATTCAAATCACCCTTCTTATAAGGATATACATTGAATTTGAAAATCTCAACTCGTGTTCCGGCTTCAACTTTAAGCACGGTAAAACGCAACTGGTCATACGTACGTTCCACACCGGTTGGTTCATAA
This sequence comes from uncultured Sangeribacter sp., assembly GCA_964622105.1. Lineage (GTDB taxonomy): Bacteria > Bacteroidota > Bacteroidia > Bacteroidales > Muribaculaceae > Lepagella. The sequence continues at coordinate 9,885 of CAZUNU010000002.1, forward strand.
ATCGGATCGGAAAACTCGTGGGTATTGTCTCCGCCTCTATATAAGACATGGGCATATCCCAAGGTAATAAAATTACCTTCATTTCTCGGTTTTCCTTCTACTTTCAGGAGCGTAGGCGCACCATATACCCAATAATGCCCTAAATATAAGATTAAGCCCTCCGTATCAGACAACTTCAATGGATTGTCCAAGGTGACCGTAAAGGGCTGGTTCGGAGCAAAGAAGCTGTGCTCTGCATCTTGCCCTGCCGGATCAATATTATTAGCGTTGAGAGTTATACCGGAAATCTGATTAGTTCTCGTTATCAGCCGAGTGTTGTTGATATTTTGGGCTGCCACAGACAAAGTAAATGCGCATAGCAAAGCGGCCGCTGCAGCGCGTAGCATTGCAGACGGTCGGCTTAATTGCGGCGAGAGGATATGTCGGGTGTATTTCATTGTTTATTTGATGTCGAAAAAAGTTTCTTAAACTGTAGATTAGCTCAGCAAATAGAGAGTGCGGGTATATAGCAGATTGCCTATCTTGAATTCGAAAATGAGTATTATGCGTTTGTTATCATTTGGTTGATAGTCGAAATTTCCCTGCCATTCCCCGAGCGCCGGCTCATAATCAAGCTCAACACTCTCAGGGGCAACCGATACAAGCCTTACATAATTATTCTGAGCGGCTCCCTCCTTATAGGGCTCGATTGCCACTGTCTGTCCCTGACTGTTGCGCAGACGTGCCACCACATCAAACGCACCGCTGGAACTGAATGTAGCATAAAACTCGCTACCGTTGCTCTCAACCTGCACAGGATAACCCCCGATTGGCGGATAATCATAAACCTCAAGCTCCGGAATATAATCTGAAATCAATATGGGAAAGAGCACGTAGTCGTTGCGGTAGAAAAACTTAAGGTTATCGTCCGCCAAAGCATAGGTCACGTTTTCCGGAGCCGTAGCATCTGTACCACGCTTTATTTTCAAGCCGATATGAAAATGATCCGTCGGATGATTTCCCTCAGCTATCGATTCCTTGATGTAGAAAGTCTCGCGCTGAATATTCCCGATGGCTAAATTAGTGATATCGGGGGTGACGCTTCTCTTCACCACATTATATTCAGTCTTGGGATAGCGGGGAGCTGTGGCAGGCTCCTGTGTATCGGGAGTCGGCCGGCCGGTGCCCCCATATGTCGTATAATCCGGGAAAACGAATATATCATCATCATACACCGGTTGAAGCGTGATTTCCGTCACTGACACCGGAGCCGATGATTCATTCTTCACAGCAAATTGCACCTTACACAACATTCTGACCACCTCTATTGCAAATTCCTCGTTTACTGTCTGCCTGATAGTCACATTCTCTTTGTAGCCGCTCATAGGTATCCGGTCGGTGTCGGTATGGATCAAGTCCGAATCAAACACCTGCTCCTTCCAGCCGACAGGCAATGGCGATCCCTCCACAAACTTGGTGGAGAGCTTTGCATTATTCATATTTGCAAACGCCACAACAGTATATGTGCCTTTAGAGAGTTCTGTTTCAATCCGGTCGTTCCAGACTCCTGTTGCTCCGGATGTGCCCTCTCCACCGGGATTACCCGTTACCGTCTTTACCACATTACCATTCTGGCAAAAAGCTACAAACCAATTTACAATCAATTCATTATATGTAGGTGTGCTTTCAGTGAGATCTCCGGGATCGAAGCCACGCGTATTTCCGGCTAATGGTGCCGCGGAGACAGTCAAGCCTACTTTAGTTTTTCCATCCGTCGGCAATCCCGGCGACTCATGCTCGTCACTTGCACATGACGAAACAACCATATCGGAGAGAATGGCTGCCACAAGGGGATATATTAGTTTTTTTAATGTCATTGTTTCGTATATGATGCTTGATTATGAGTGCTTGATTGCAAATGCTCGATTAAGTCTCCTGACACCATCCGCTCCCTCTCCTACATCTGAATCGGCGGCTGCGGCCTGAAATTCCACTTGATCACATAAATCCGCGCATTCATAGTGTCTGGCTCACGCAACGTCGGAGTCGGATCACCAGGCCCACTGAATGTGAATGACACACGGTAAATGTTGTTTCTTACTATGGCATATTCCATCGGAAGATGCTCGGTATTAATATTGTCAAGATAATGGCGAAGCCAAAGATTATAATATGTGTAGAAACCAAAATATGAACTTTCTCCATCAGTGACTTCCACCACCTCCGGAAATTCGGTTATTACTCCGTTCTCCCCGGGATGATTATCTCTATATTCGTTGACGGCTGCCGCATTGGAAAAATAAAGGCTCACCGTTTCATCTTCATATTTTGAATCTATCGGAACATAACGCCAGATTTTTCCATCCGTCAAATCGGCAAATTCAGCTACTGCATCGGTCGCAGTCAGATCTGCTTTTTTATAAACCCTGTCCGGCTGATAGATTGCACGAAGCGCCAGTCCTGTCAAATAGTCGGATGTATAATGGCGCACTTGCTGCGTATTCTCATTGGCATACGTAATAATTTTGGCGTTGCCGTTGCCATAATGCAGGATACTGCTGATGTCTACATTGTGATAGCCCGACAAATCGCCTTTTCCTGATTTAAGGGAATTGTCGCCATTGCCAACTATCACTGAACTGCGGGTGACGCCATACCATCCTGTAAGATCTTGGATGCTACCACCCTTAAGAGAAGTGGTAGGTTCAATCACTATATTGCTCGGGCGTCCGTCTGCGTCTACGGTCTCCCTGCCACCCCAAGTGAAATCAGCGATTTGTGTCCAGTCAGTTGTTTTTGTCACCTTCTTGAACAAATAAGAAGGTTTCGACATCACATTCACAGGAAGCACCTGAATGAGATGTACAAATCTTCCCTGAAGCTCATTATTATCTTTTATTACTTTGTAGGCTATACGGCCGTTTTCTTCTTCCGCATCCTTATACATCACATCTATGCGTGAACACATTCGTTGCAGGGTACTCTCACCATAAAATGGCTTCGTCACTGAGCCATCTCCTGACGTTCCGTTGAATTCTATCTTTGAATATGGATCGCCGTAGGCAGTGGTCATCACGAAATAATCGTAATTCTTTACATCCTGAGCCGTACCTTCCCACGTTTTCTGCAAATTCTTTTCATATTCGAGAAGATCGCTCAAGTTGAAATTTCCGTCGGCATCGCCACCTCCTCCGGCAGGCTTAACCATCTTCCCGTTTACATTCGCTACTGTAATAAATTTTATCTGTGTGTCATTCTTTACCAAAGAATTGATCTGCGATGTGGATTTGAATTTGATGACGTAGACCTTATCTCCGGGCAGATCCTCATCAGCCGGGCCCTCTTTTTCAAAAGATATGGTGTTGTCCTCATCCTGTGGATCATCGAGATTGAAATAGAGATGCGTCAGTTCTGTTTCTCCTGCAGCATTCAGAAAACCATTCACGCCTGCGAAAAGAAACAGATTCAGATCATGCAGTTTATTCTCGCCCGATATACCTTTCTCACGTCCATCTCCATCTTCTCCGCCCGAGGGATTGCCACGGGTGGCCGAGGCTTCGCCGGGAAGGATAAACTGAAGTGTGATCCAGTTGTCACCTTCCTCGTCAGGACACACATCAAACTTGTCGTTGATGCATGCCGTGAGCGAAGTGAGGACAATCACGGTAAGAAGATATTTTATTATGTTTTTTAATCGGATCATTGTTTGTAGTCTCTAAATACTGCTGATATGCAGAATATATTGTTATTTCATTACAGATCAACCACCTGTATCCTCTTTGACCAAGACAGTACCCTGATCTCCATGGCAATCCACTGGCTTCCCGACAGGAAGAAATCGAGATTATAGTTATACTCCCTGTCAAGATATTCCTGATGGCTGTAGTTCTGGAGTGCAAAGGCATCCCTGCCCAAAGAGAGATAGTGTGGCAGATTTACGCTGGCCACAACTTTGCCCGTAGTATTGTCTGTGATCTCAAGCACACCGTTGTCGCTGTTGTCATTGCTATTGAGGATCATACGGTTGAACATGAGATTGTAGTAGGGTATTCGTTCCACCACCTTGTCCTCATCCGTCTCGCCGGCCTTTGTGGTGTTGGCCCCGATATATGAGATATTTCCTTTGTGGATGGTTTCTATTCCTGTCTGGCCGTCGGAATCCATCATCATGGTCCAGGCCGCATAGGGAGAATAGCGCAGGGTGCGATCGGTCTTCACTTCATTGTCATGTGCCACAGTGGCATTACGGTCCACGATTCTTACGTCAAACCGGTCGCCCGACATAGTCTTCTTGTATGCCGGATCAACTTGATGAATGCCCACAGAAAGATGCTTCGTGTCGCGTATAAGCGATACGGTGGCATAGGTAGCGTGATTGTTTTCTACTCTCACATTATATTCTCCTCCTGTCTCCTTGAGGCCATCCTCGCCATAAATGGCAAAAGGTTTTTTGGTTGCCGGGAGCTGTGGCACAGCCCTGCCGTCCATAGGTTCAGTGGCAGTCACCTTCAGTGTATGCCAGAGTGTGTCGAGAGGAGCTATATCTGATACGGCATGATGGTCCGTGCCGTCGATTGTATTCGAGTTATGGTCGAGGGTCACTGAAAGTGCCTCGGCGTGAGCGCGGTGATCTCCGTCGTAGCGGTATTTCGCGCCATCTGTTTTAAGTGCCTCGTCATAGTTTTTCTGCATACCTATCACCTGTATGCGATAGTTATGGCCGCCGGGCACCTCGGCGGGTGAGAAATGAACGGCATAGCCGTAGGTAGCCAGCGGTGCATAATCTGCCGTGTTGCTTACAACACGCGAGGCAACAAGCTGCTTGTTTTCATTAAATATCAACACCTCAACATGTCCCACATGGTCTTTGAACATGTCTGCACGTTGTGTGTTATAGTCATACACAAAACGCACATATAGTCCTGTTGGACAATCGTCGTTATCCTCGGTCATCATGGAGCATGATGCGATCGGTGCTATGGCTGCTGTAGCAAGAATGTATTTTGCGACAATATTTTTGAGAGACATTCTCATTGTCATGATGTTTTAGCGGTTGTGGTTGTTAGTCGTTGGTTGTTGGTTCTTCGTCTTTGGTTGTTGGCGTCTAACCTTTAACCTGCACGCCTAAACCGTTTACCTTAATGGAGAGATTGCAAAGAAAAAGAAAGGTCGCCATCACGGCTAATCACCTTGACGGCGACCTTTCATCTGGATATGAATGTTTTATTATAAATCTACATTAGAAATCTACATTCTGAACTCTCTTAGCCCAAGAGAGCACACGAAGTCTAACAGCTATATACTGGTTCTTGCTGTCATCCGGAGTATCTTCCCAATCATCTGAATTCCAGATCTTCGGATCTTCGTAGTCACCCAATTTTGAGAGACTTGTCACATTCAGATCGTACCAGTTATTTCTGACGATGCCGTAACGTCCGAGATAATCATTCTCCTGCTTGTTCTTGTCGCTACCGTAAGCTTCGTTTATATCTGTTGCAGACTGTGTGTCTCCGATCTTCCATGGAGTGAGATCATCACCGAAGTGCTTGATGCGCACCTCATAAAAGGCCTTACCCTCATTATACTTATAATAATCGCCTAAGTTGTTCAGATCGGCAATCAAATCCTCTGTGAACACGGCATCATGGTGATCATCATCATACCAGTTGCTTGGCACGCCTGCCATTGCAGCATGGAATTTGTCATCACCCGGATCCTCAGGAATGAAAGATACACTCTTAAATTTAAGTCTGCCATCTTCGCCTGTTCCGACTTCAAAATTAAACAATCTGTATATGAGATTCTCAGGCATCTGCTTATTGCCCTCACCATCATCTTTCAGATATTTATTGATGTGTTTCTGTATCTTTTCATTGGCTGACAGATAATTGATTGCCTGTGTAGTTAATGGATCAAGAGCAATTGCTTTTCCATTATCATCCATAACTTTGTTATCAAGATAGAGGGTAGATTTGTCTTTTCCCTTGATATAGAAATTGCCGGCCACTAATCCCTTTTTCTCATTATCATACAGACTGAACTGCAACCAGAAGCATACGCGAGTGGTGTTCTTATATTTCATGTTTGATACCGGGAAGGTATTCTCCCGAGGATAAAATGCTCGTGAAGCGCTCCACTTTGTGGCAGTCGCTGTAGGCAGATAATCGGTATCAGCCACTCTATCCTTCGAATATTCGGGCGACTGACAGAAATAAGGACGATAATATTCATTATCATCAGCGTCATAAAGTCCTCCCGTATGGCCTACCATTCTGTAGTTTAGTTTACCATCGAAATCATTGGTAGCATAATACCATCTCCAAAGCTTGTCGCTTCCACCTTTAACAGAGCTGCGGTTGGTATTCCTTACCAGATAGCTGCTGTTACGAACCTGATCAATTGCCCATTCAATGTTGCCGACTACAAGTTCATAGTTCGTATCTCCTTTGCCATCTGCCTTAACAGTGAGCCCTGTCTTGAGATAGGTTGTGCCATTGACAGTAACTTTTTCAGCATCCTTAAGAAATTCTCCACAAGTAACTTTGGCAACTGCACGCTCAACATGGATGATTCCTGCCGGGTTGGTCACTGCCTCATCCTCTGTAGGATAGATTTTCTCAGCATCAAGTTTAACCAATACCGGTAATCTGTCCATATTGGGAGCATCTTTAAGTGGACTGTTCACACCTCCTTTTACAGGAGAGAGAGGACTGTTGGTCATAAAGATACCTTTTGAACCCGCATCAGTTGAATTGAGATTACACAGTGTGGCTTTTGTAACAAGGTATTGCAAATCAACTATGGTTGATTCACCCTTTGTAATTCCGGCTATTTCTAAATTATTACCATATACACCTGTAGCCCTACCATTCACCATAACAAGTGCATAGATATCCTTGGTCTTGTCAATCCCCTTTACATTTGCTACACGACGACGCTTTACCGTAATCTGGCCGTTATCAGCACCCTCATCAGGCAACATGGATCCCTGCTGAAGTTCAAATGTGCCTACATATGTGGCATCCTCTTCGTTACCTCCTTTTGCAACCTGGAAAATCATGAGGCTGGCATCATTCACAGCATATTCACTTGATAAGCCGTCATCAAATTGATCGTTCCATGAACCCAGATTATCATCTCCATCAGCTCTTGTGCTGCTTACAGAGGGAAGCTGAATGTTAATTCCGACATAGCCTTGACCCTTATCCTCAGGGTTCTTGCCGGAATTAACAACGTCATTGTCGGAGCAGGAGGCGAGCATTGCCATTGCCATTGCTCCAAAAAGCCATTTGTTAAGTTTCATAAATGTTGTTATTAAATAGTTTGGTTTATGAGTTTCCTTTTGTTTGTTTCTTTCAGTTTTTGTTTTTAGTTTGGTTTTACAATTATGTATTGTG
>CAZUNU010000002.1:17360-53895 GCA_964622105.1 uncultured Sangeribacter sp.
ATTACCGATAGTTATTTGAGCAGGTTGAGGTTTTTGACTGCTTCGGGCAGACTGCCGGCTTTCTCGAAATAGCGTGCCGCTTCCTCGAATCGGCCCTCGTTGGTGGCTATGATGCCACGAAGGTTCTCTGACTCCGGAGAATCGCCGGCCTTATTCAGGAGCTCATTTGCCCTTGCATAGTTGCCGCGCGCCACTTCCGCCGCAGCAGCATTCAGGTTGGCTGTAGGATCATCGGGATAATGACGCAAAGCTATGTCAATCACACGGTTGAACTGTTCGCTGCCCTCCGGATAGAGGCGTGCAACACGAAACATCTGGTTGAGTGACATCTTCTCCGGCGTGGTCTCTATCACCTTCGCAAGTTCCTCATCGCTCATCGGCTTCAGACGGGTGCTGATGGCAAACGTGGTGGCACGCAATTGCGGGAACCATTTCGGAAGGATCATCTCCTTATATAGCTTGGCAAATTTGGGAGAGGTCTTCAGTTCCTTCTCCTTGGCATCATAATCGGAGGCGCTGTATGCCGGGCGATCGATAAGCTCAAGAAGATCCTTCCGCTGCTGCCCGGTGAGCTCCTTGCTCGCCACTACCTGCTCCCGGAATTCTTTCCAGTTCTCCGGCACAGAGCTATAGCTAGTGCGCTCGTGCGGAAGACTGTAACGGTCGGCAAGATACTCGGCAAGTGCACGGCTTCGGTTGGTAGCCAGCTCCTCATTGTGCAAATAAGGCGATTCCGGCGATGCGTAGCCGCAGATAGCTATATTGGCAATCTCAACGTTGGGATCCTGAAGCGCATATGCTACAGAGTCGTCTATCATCTTGAGTTGCTGACGATTGTCGATCTTCTGACCGTTGCGGCAGGTGTAGGGTGTGGCATGAAGCTCGGTGCGGTCTACCTCAAACTGCACTCGGGCACGCCCCTCATGTATCTCTACAGGCAACTCGGTGACGGCCGGCGTAATCATGACTGTGCGCATTTCCTTGACCGGGTTGAGACGGAGGGGGATCTCGGGAGTCAGTTGCTCACCGTATTTCACTCCGCAACCACATTCATCGTACACAAACGTGATGTATGTCCCGAAGTCTGACATCCACGGCTGACGATCCGCCTTGGCTACATAACTGATGGTCTGGTCAGTACCGTTCTTGCGGCGCACCTCCTGCTGAATGTCGTGGTCCTTTATGGCCGTAAACCGGTTGAGCGCGCCGCGTTCGTAAGAATAGTGCATCGCGCGTCCGTTGACGAGCACTGACGGGAGCACAAGTTCCTCGCCCTCCACGCCTTTCACTACGGGAGTGATGAAGACCTGGCGGTTGGAGCCGAGCTTGAGGGAATCAAGCACTATGTCGGCGTTGACGTTGAGGCTGTTGCCGGAGAAGCCTACCGATACGTTTTCCGTAGTCACGGCCGTAGACTGTGCCTCCGCCATGCCGGGGAGAAGCAGTAGAAGCGCTGCGGCAGGAGCGGCTGCTCCTTTCTTTATATAGTCTGTGAAGCTCATGTTTTCAGTTGGTTGCTGGTTGGTTGCTGTTGGCTGTGATGTTCATTTCTCAGAATATATAGAGCAGCGAGAGCCCGAGTTTGGTGACACCCACATAATTGGTGCCCCCTGAAGCTATCTTTGCCCCACACTCATAGCAGGGATATTTGTCATACCACACATGATTGTAGCCTACGCCGATCTCAGCCTCTATGTTGAAATGGCGGCTCAGAATCCACTGCCATCCGTAGGTGAAGCCTATGCCGGCAAAGTCTCCCTGATAGCGGTAGTCTTTCACCCCCTTCGCAATGTTCTCCCCTTTGAAGAAACCACCCGGAATAGGGAGATCCACATTTGCGGCATTGAACTGACCCCCCATCAGATGGACTCCGAAAAACTGTCCGTTGAACTTTGTACAGGTCCACCACCGGAATTCAGGTATCAGCACCCAGTGCTTCGCCTTGCGTTCTCCCTTGGAGTCGGAATCAAAGGTCCACGGATTGAGACCATAAAATAACTGGAGCGTGTTTCTTGCCCCCGTTCCTATCTCAATTCCAAGATTCGGGGTTGTGGTAGCGTCGTATAGCAGGTTAGTCTTGATCGCCACCTGGGCCTGCATGTCGCTGTGGCCACCCCCAAAGAGAAGCACCACGACGCAGAGTCTGATTATGTTCAACAATTTTTTTCCCATCTCTTTGTATTATGGTTGCATGTTTATTGCTGCTTGATTTCCTCTTTTCCCCTGCACGCTCCTTCTTCCGCATGCCAAGCCCTCCCCTTTTTCCTGCAGGCAATTTCGCTTCACAAATGAATAAAGGCTCGTGTAGACAAGTCCATGCCTGAGGGCTATCTCCTTGAGTGGCGCCCTCGAAGCCGCGTATTCCTCTACAGCCGCCTTGTATTTCTCGTATGACGACCGCTTCATCACGCGTCCCTCCTCCGTACGCATCATCCCTGTGGCCTCAGCCAGAGCCGGCTCATGCAGCTTCAGATATTCGCGAAACACATCGGCGTTAAGTCCGAATTCCGAAGCTACGGCCATCACCGCCCTGGGCCTCTCCCGGAGGCTCGCTATGGCCGCTGAGTATTTCTGCTCCGCAGCTTTCCTGCATTGCCGCTTCTCCTCCGGATGCCAGCTGGTGAGATAGAATCTGAAACCGGATTCCGATACACCCGTCGCAGCAGCTATCTCCTCTATGCTCATACACGTCTCGCGATAGAGGGTCAGAGCCTTGGCATACAACTCTTCTGTCTCGGATCCGGGGCCATATGGGCGACCGTTGCCTGAACGCATACCGGCTTTGCGCCCTTCGCGATTCCGGCTTGCAGCCAGCCTACGCTCTGCCTTGGCAGCTATCACGTCTTGCTGATAAAAACGCATGTATTGGCTCAACCCTCCTTCCGACACTTCGCATTGACGTGCCACTTCCGGTATGGTGAGCCCGCTGTCGCGATAAAGTTCGGAGGCCTCGCCATATGAATCCACGCTCTGCTTGCGCCGCCCACGTTGACGGTTGTCGGCGATGCCCATACGGCTTCTCAATTTCTCCCGCATAGGAATCACATCGGGATAATGCACGCGCAGTTGGTTGGCAAGCCCGCTGGGATTCAGACCGAACATCCGGGCTATCTCCGACACATTGTTCTCAATAAATGCCATATCGCCGCAAGCCTCAATCGCCTCCTTATATTTAAGGTGTGTCTGCCGCGATTGTCCTCGCCGCGGCCTGACCTTTATCTGCATGTCAGCATCTCCCGGCACAAAGAGCCCGTAACGTGCCAACAGGAGATTGCGATGATGCCTGCCTATATATGAACCAAGACCACCGGGGGTGACACCACAGGCATCTGCAATGCGCTGCAGCGACAGATCCGTAGAGGCGTATAGGGCTACCGCTGCCGAATATTTCTCAGCCGCAGTCACTTCACCTGTTTCAGAACCACCTGCTTCACATACATCAGATGCAGACATACAACGGCTGCCACCGGAAGTTTCCCCGGTGCTGTCTTTCATGATGTCCCGCTTATGAATACACCTCGGTGTCGTATCCATTGTAATCGTGGTAAAATTAACGTAGTAAATTGACTTACTTATATTTATGATGTAATAGCAATGGCATGGCCAACCCTATCCTATCCTAAATTTCAAGTCTTCCTATAGGTATCTCTAAATAAGAGATACTTAAATTATGTCAAATCACTTTTAATCAATTATTTACCACGTAGGATATACGGGTGGTTGCTCAACACTACAAATGGATAAAAATGTATTCAATCCTTATAAGCTATTAATCTATAAGTTCTTACACTTTACTTAAGCAATAATGTTATAAAGTTTGGGATTCTGGGGAAATGTTGAGTGGGGGTTTTAAGATATAAGTATTAATTTTAAGATAAAATATTAAAAATGACAAAATTGATTAAATAAAAATTGCAAATGTTTGCTGATTGTTATTTTATTTGCTAATTTTGTAACATAATAAGTATCTCTTATTTAGAGATTCTTATTTTTTGTATATTCCCTCCACCTGCATTGACGCTTCCCTAAAAGCATAAGCCATTCATCACAATAAAGCTCACAAAAGAGAATTATCCCAACCGGCTCGACATCTGAAAAATTTTCTCCTGCATTCTGCTCTAAACAATACCGGCTGTGGGGTAGTTATTAATATATACCACTCCGGTATGCTTCCACCCCCCAAACTTTAAAATTTGTGTGCTATGAGGTATGTCAACTCTGGCAACGGCAAGATGCCACTGATCTCACTTCTTGCCATACTCTCCATATCCCTTACCATAAACATGCCGGGATTAGCGGTCTCACCTATGCTTGGAAAATTGCGCGAGCTTTTCCATTCCTCCGAGATGGAGGCTCAGCTGGTGACGTCGCTCCCTAATATGTGCATGATTCCCGTGGTGCTTATTGCAGGAAAGATCTCTACAGCATCACGTCAGACTGCCGTGCTTGTCACCGGACTTCTGATTTTCCTGCTTGCCGGCATAGGATGCTTCTTTGCCGAAAGCATGATGGCCTTGATCATATTGGGATGTCTGGTTGGCGTAGGTTGCGGACTCGTGGTGCCTGTGGCTGCCGGATATATCTCCGAATGGTTCATGGGCAGCTCCAGACAGGCCGACTTAGGTCTGAAATCCACCACATCCAACGCAATGGTAATCGTAGCCAACATATATGTGGGAATCGTGGCCGCAATAAACTGGCATGCCGCTTTCGTGGTCTACCTCACGCCGATCATACCGCTGATCCTCGTGCCGTTCATGACGCAGAAATATGTCAACAAGCACCGGGTCATCAACGCCGCCACTACACAGACTGCCGGTAAAGAAGCCGGTGCCGACTCCGATGCCTATCATTTCCAGGGCACCCGGTCTACATGGATGCTCGTGAGCCTCATTTGCCTTTATCTATTCCTCACCTATGCCACCACCTCAATCTCTTACTATGCACCGTTCTGTATGGAGCATTTCGGAATGAACACCACGGAGGTGGGTGTCGTGACGGCCATGTACTATCTGATGTGTGCCGTCTGCGGAGCCTTTGTCTCCCCCTTGAAAAGATTGTTCGGACGCTACACCATGTATATAAGCATCGCCCTTTGTGCGCTCGGGCTATTCGGCATAGGATTCACACATAATTTCTGGATCTACGCCATATCTTCATTGATTACAGGTTTCGGATATGGCATAATCCAGCCCATCATTTACAACAAAACCACTTACGTTGCTCCCAACCGGAAACTCGGCACCCAATATTTCGGCTATGTACTCTCGGCCAACTACGTCTCTATAATGATGGTGCCTTTTGTCGATGGAGCCGCACGAAAGATTTTCCATTCCACACTCCCCACATTCGAGTTCATATTCAGTGGTGTGGTAATATGTATCATCCTTGCATGGGCACTTATCAAGCGCAACTATTATATCTTCTCCATAAATCCGGATTCTCCCGCTCCGACAGCCGCTGAGATAGCCGCAAAAGACTGAGCCAAAAGCCCTGAAAAGTGATGTCATCATCATTTCTTCATTACTCCGGCAAGAAACTATACCAGGGGTGAGCCTCGGCCGCAAAAGGCGTCGCCGGCCAGCCTCCCCTATTTTTTTGTTAAAAAATTAAGGAATTTTCAGATAAATGCGCTCATTTATCACTTTAATTTTCAATATCAAACAATATTTGAATATAATTTTATGTTTTATAACATATTTTAAGTTTGGTATAAATTCCATCAATGAATGTATAAGGGAGTAAACTAACTCTAATAAACCTATACAATAACCTACACCTATGAAACTGAATGAAACCTTGCGCATACTGCTGGCATCGTTTCTTGTGCTTATTATAGGTCTTCCTATGAGCGCGGAAATCACATCCACAGTGACGCTTGACATGAAAAACCAACCGCTCGTGAAAGTGCTCAAAAGCATAGAGCAACAGACTCCGTGCCGTTTCTCCTACAAGTCGGCTATGCTCGACAAAGTGAAATCGGTGACAGTGAAATGCGAGAACACCAACGTTCTCAAGGCCCTCGATCAGGTCCTCGCAGGCACTCCCCTCACTTATGAGGAGGTCTCTCCAAAATCAATCGTAATCGTGGAGCGTTCAAAGACTCCCGCCAAACCCTCTACTCCGCAGACCATCACCGGACGCATTGTCGATGAAAACGGTGAGCCCCTTATTGGAGCTACCGTAATGGTGGGCAACGGCGGTAAAGGCGTGGCCACCGACATCAACGGCAACTTCACCATCGAGGCTGCCCAAGGCGAGTCGCTAAAGGTCTCTTACATCGGCTACGACAACAAGAACATCAAGATCGGCAACAAGACCAATCTCAACATCACCCTCAGTGAGAATCCCGAGATGCTCGACGAGATGGTGGTGATCGGTTATGGCACACAGGAACGTAAGCGCGTCACCTCAGCTATCACCACTATCAAAGGTGATGAGATTCCCAAAGGTCTCAACGGCGCCACAATCGCCACAGCCCTTAAAGGCGCCGTCACAGGTCTTGACGTAGGCGGCTACAACGGCCCTAACTCCAGCCAGAACTTCCAGCTCCGTGGTGTGGCCTCAATCAACTCTTCACAGGGTCCGCTGATCGTGGTCGACGGTGTGCCGGGTGGCTCACTCTACAGTGTCAACCCCGAGGAAATCGAGTCAATCGACGTGCTCAAGGATGCATCCGCAGGTGCCATCTACGGTACTCGTGCCGCCGCCGGTGTGATCCTCATCACTACCAAGAGAGGTCAGGCAGGTCGCACTCATGTCACCTACAACTGCGAGGTGACAATCGACCACATGCGCAAGCGTCCCCACATGCTTTCCGCTCAGGAATACGTTGACGAGGGAATCGGTACAGATTATGGATACGACACCGACTGGTATGGCGAGATGACTCAGAAAAACGCCGTGTCACAGAAGCATATCGTCACTCTCAACGGCGGTAACGAAAACGCCCGCGTATTCGCATCCTTGGCTTACGAGGATATGAACGCCGTATTCAAACACGACACCCGCACCGACTACTCCGCCCGCATCAATGCCGACTTCAAGGCTATGGACGGCATCCTCGAGTTTGCCACCCGTCTTCAGGTGCGTCAGAAAGACGCCGACTGGCGCACAGGCGTGAGCCAGCTCAAATCTGTCCTCGTGCTCAACCCGACAATTCCTCTTATGAGCCCCACCAATCCCGAGGAATATAACATCGATGAAGCCGGTCTCGGCTACTACACCAGCCCGGTTGCTAACAATGAGTATCGCAAATATCTCTACCGTCAGCAATATCTTCTCGGCACAGGTGTGATCAAGGTCAACATCATGAAAGGTCTCTCCGTGCAGGGCACTGCCAATATCGACTATCGCCCCAGCCGCGAATACCAGTGGTATGATCCCCGCCACAAAGACTGCGTTGTCGAGGGTTACAACGGTTGGGCACGCCACGACTATGGCGAGTCTACTACCAGAACCTACGAGGCTTACGCCAACTTCAACCGCACCTTCGGTCAGCATCATATCGATGCTGTAGGCGGCTGGTCATTCTATGAGTATTCAGGCCTCAGCTTCAATGCCATCAACGCCGATTTCTCTGTGGATGGTGTAGAAGGTTGGAACCTCGGTGAAGGTAAATACATCACCATCGCCCCTAAAGACAAGGTAGGCTCAAGCAAGAGCGTGCGCCAGCGTCTTCTCTCCTACTTCTTCCGTGCCAATTACTCTTTCGATGATAAATACATGCTCTCCGCAAGCTACCGTCGTGAGGGTTCTTCAAAGTTCGGTCCCAAGAACCGTTGGGGTAACTTCTGGGCAATCTCCGGCGGCTGGAGAATCAACCGCGAGAACTTCATGAAGGATATAGACTGGATCAACGACCTCAAGATCCGCGTCGGCTACGGTGTGACAGGTAACAACGGCCTTCCCAACGGTATCTCCACTCCTACCTTCCGCACCTATGAAAACTACATTATCGACGGAAAATGGCAGACAGCCTATTCTCCCTCCGCCAATGTGAACCTCGCCATCAAATGGGAGGAGAAAAAAGAATGGAACCTCGGTTTCGACTTCTCTTTCTTCAACGAGCGACTCTGGGGACGCTTCGACTGGTATGACCGCACTGTCGACGACCTTATCTACAGCACCACTGCTCCAATTCCTCCTTACATCTACTCTACAGTTTACACCAACGTTGGTCAGCTCACCAACACCGGTGTGGAACTTGAACTCGGTGGCACAATCCTTCAGCTCGGCGACTGGAAGTGGACATCTGCTTTCCGCCTATCCCACAACACAAGCCGACTCAAGAAGATCGCCGACGACGTAGACTATATCAACGGTTCTTCATTCCCCTCTCCGGGCTCCCCTGGTCCCGCCCAGCGCATCACTTCAAACTCTCCTATCGGCCAGTTCTGGATCTACCGTTATGCAGGTGTCGATGCCGACGGAAAATGGCAGATCTACGACAAGGATAACAACGTGGTTCCGGCAGCCGGCAACGACGTGGAGGAGAACCGTGTGTATAAAGGCAACGGTATCCCCAAGGCTATCCTCGCAATGGACCACAACGTAAGTTGGAGAGGATTCGACTTCGGAATCCAGCTCCGTTCCTGGCTCGGCTTCAACGTCTACAACCAGCAGGCTATGTACTACGGCATACCCAACCTCAGCCAGGAGAACGTGCTACGCGAAAGCTACTATCGCCTCAAGCATATCAAGGACGACAACAAATACGTCACCGACTTCTTCCTCGAGAACGGCGATTTCCTAAAGATCGAGTACATCACTCTCGGTTACACATTCAATATCAAAAAGCATTTCAAGTATATCGACAAGGTGCGTCTCTACCTCACTATGCGCGACGTAGCGATGTTCACCAACTACAAGGGTTACAATCCTGAAATCGATATCACCGGCCTTTTCCCGGCTATCGAGGCCACAACCCGTCTCTATCCTCAGACAACACGATATACCTTAGGTCTTCAAGTTAATTTCTGACACCGATGAAAACAACCAAGATATTAGCAGTCGCACTGCTCGGTTTCACCCTCAGCTCCTGCGACCTCGACGAGAGATATTATAGCCAGGTGACGCCTGACACATTTCTCACCAATAAGACTAATGTAAAGGCGCTCGCCAGCAATCCTTACGGATTCTTCCACGACTATTTCGGCCGCTACGTAATGCAGGCGCAGGAGATGACCACCGATGAGTTCACCTGCCCCACCAAAGACACCGGCGACTGGTATAACGGCGGCGAATACTGGCGCCTCCACTATCATGAGTGGACTCCTAACGACGATATGTGCGAGACCCTCTGGCCCGATGTCTGCAAAGGTTTCTCACGCTGCATGACAGTGCTCGAGACTCTCGAAGGGCTCGACATGAAGGGAATGGGCTTCACAACCGAGGAGATCGACGAACTCAAATACCAGACCCTCGCAATGAAATACATGTTCTACGAGCAGGGTCTCGACTTCTTCGGAGGCATGCCTATCTACAACAATACTTATGAAGGCAACAAGCCACGCAGCACCGCACGCCAGACTTTCGAATATATAGAGAAAGGGCTCAAAGAATGTATGGAGCATCTCGCAGCGCGTCCGTCGGCAAACGCCGAGACCACCCACTTCCTCGACAAGGGAGCTTGCGCAGCACTTCTCGCCCGCCTCTATTTCAATGCAGAGGTCTACATTGGCGAGAACCGTTATGCAGAGTGTGCCACTCTCTGCCAGGACATCATCAATGGCAAATATGGCCCCTATGCCCTCGGCTCAACCTGGAACGAGATCTTCGGATTCGACAACGCCACTTCTTCCGAGATGATCTTCAGTATCCCCTCTCATCAGAACATGATGCGTTATGACTACTACGCACGTCCGCTCTATCCGAGAAACGTTTACAAATACTTCGATCTCGATCCCTGGTATTACGGTCAGACAGGATGGTGTCTCACTCCCTCCCGCAACCCGGCCGGAGAGAAATACCTCGACGTAAATCCGGAAATCAAGCTTGGCTCTCCCTATGAGAGCTTCGATGATGAAGACCTCCGCAAGCAGCCTTACAAATATCGTGGCAACAAGCAGTACACAGGTCTTTTCCTCATCGGTGAGCTCCCCGGAGTGAAAGCTTACGACGGCAAGAGAACCGTGGTATTGGTCGACCAGATTTATGAGCTTGACGCTGTCGACGAGGATCATCCCGCAGCAAGCTTCCCCTCAACCATCAAGATGTCGTCTGAATTCTGCGGCGTGCGTCCTGTGAAGATGCCCGTGCCTAATGACGCCGACCGCGACTACTGGTTCCAGTCATCTTGCCCGGTTATCCGCCTCGCTGAGATCTACTATACCCTCGCTGAGTGCAAACTCCGTATGGGCGACAAGCAAGGTGCATGCGATCTCATCAACACAGTGCGCAAGAGAAACTTCAAGAAAGGTGAGGATCCCAATCCTTGCACCACCCAGAATCTCGACATGTACCGCATGGCTAAGGAATGGATGATCGAGTTCCTCTTCGAGCTCCGCCGCCGCACCGACCTTATCCGTATGGATTTCTATGAGACAGAGCCCTGGTGGGATTATACTCCTAAAGGCGACCGCAACTATCAGCGCATACCCCTCCCTCTCTCAGCATTCGCAACCAATCCTCTGCTGAAGCAGAATCCGGGATACGACGGCGCCGAACAGCTCAGCCCCGAGGAGCAGTAATCTTGTGTAATTCCGGCTGCACAAGACCATAAGATCAGACTGTAGCATCAGTAAAAAATCAATAGGCTGCCCCGGCGGCAGTGTGATTAGGTTCGTCAGGAGACGGGAGTCATGACCTGATTCCCGTCTCTCTTAATTTATAATAATTGGAGATTATGAGAAAAAATATACGACATACAGCCACAATGCTTCTTCTTTCGGGCCTTGTTCTCTCTCCGGCTCTCTCTGAAGCGAAATCCAAGCTTTCCCTGCGCGACCGTCAGTCAATCGATATCATGCAACGCGACATCCGCGAAGGCCGCTCCACAAGGAGTGAGGCTGCGCAGAACGTGGTCATGTTCATTACCGTGCTCCCCGGCACCACCGCACAGGAGATTGCCATGGCCGGAGTCACAATAGTTGATCACATCGGCGATGCTTTCATCGTGGAGCTCCCCATGGACTTGGTTGACGCTTTCCTGAAAAACGACCTTATCAAGGCCGCGGCTTTTGATCATTGCGACAAGCCCGACATGTTCTACGCCCGTATGGAGGGTCATACAAACATCAATAACGCCCATACTGACCCTGCCGGTGAACTGGGCCACGCTTATCTCGGGAAAGGAGTGGTCTGTGGAGTCTTCGACATAGGTTTCGACGTGAACCATGCTGATTTTCTCGACAATACCGACCGCAGCAAGACCCGCGTAAAGAAACTTGTGGTCTTCAAAGGCAGCTCCTCCAGCCCTGAGATCGACACTGAAGACGAGGCTGAGATCAAAGCCTTTACAACAGAGAATTACGATGCCAAGCATGGCACCCACGTGCTCGGAATCATGGCCGGAAGCTATTACGGACCCGGCGAATGGAACGATGTGGACTTCGGCCCCGACTCCCTCAAATTTGGCCTCGTCTCCGGCACTCTTCCCGGCCATAATCCCGACGGAACCAAGCCTGTGCCCTTCTACGGAGCCGCCCCACAGGCCGACATCGTGATCTGTGGCAACCGCGACGGTCTTTACGGTGGAGCTCAGCTGGTAGGAGCACGCCGCATAATCGAATATTCCAAGAAAGTAGGCAAGCCCTGCGTGATAAACTATTCATTGGGTTCGCAGTGGGGACCGCGAGACGGAAGCCATCCCGACGACGTGATTCTCTCCACCCTCGCTCAGGAAGCCATAATCTGCAAATCTGCCGGAAACGACGGAACATGCAACGACTATTTCAGCGAGACTCTTTCCGCCGACCGTCCCAGCATAGCCACTTTGCTAAGATTCCCACCAAACGACGATAACAAGAAAGCTGAGCTCGAATTCTGGCTCAACGATGACCGTCCCGTCAAAGTGGAGCTGATTGCCTACGGTAGCTATTATGATCCCGAAGAATACGACGACGTCACAAAAGAATTTGTGCTTGCTTCTTTCGAGGGTGAAATACTTGATAAAGAAGGCAATCCCACCACCCTCACAGTGCGTGGCAGCGATCTTGACGGCACACTCCGCAATATTTTTGACGGAAATTTCAATATCTCCTCTGAGATAATGTCGCAAAATAACCGTTATTGTATTGAGGTGTCGTTCGACGGCGGCTTCAAAGTCAACAAAGGTGAGATCGACGGCAATGTAGCCACAATCCAGCTCGGCCTCCGTTTCCACGGTGAGGCCGGACAGAGAATCGACGGCAACTGCTGCGGTGATTGGGTGAAATTTGCTGAGAATAAACCCGGCTACGTCAACCCCTCTCCCTGTCTCAGCATCTCCAACGGTTCATGTGCTGCCAACATCATCGCCGTCGGAAGCTACAGCAACCGTACAGCTATGCGTTATCTCACCGGTAAGTACTGGCGCGAGACGTATCCCGACAAAGGCGCAGGCGACATTGCCCCATCATCCGGCTATGGTGTACTCTACAACGGCGAGTCCCGTCCGCAGGTTGCCACTCCGGGTGTCAATATCGTCTCGGCAAGCAGCCGTTATTGCAACCCCGATGTCAATGCAGTGGCAGTAGGCACATTCGACGGTGGAAAGCACTATTTCTGCGAGATGAGCGGCACTTCAATGTCATGCCCCCTTTTCGCCGGTATCTGTGCCCTCTGGCTCGAAGCCAATCCTGATTTGGGCTACGACGACATTATGGAGATTCTCGAAAACACCTGCCGTCAGGACGCATACACCGAAGCCGCTCCCGGGCGATTCGGCTACGGAAAGGCTGATGCCTATGAAGGACTGAAATACGTGCTCACCCATAAGTCTTTGGGTAGCGTTCACCCCAACGTGATCGACCCCGACATGTTCCTTGTGAAGCGCATCTCCGGCAATGAGTATGAGGTGACGGTAGGCATGGGCGAGGAATTCAACGTCGATCTCGTCTCTCTGGGCGGCACAACCTTGCGCCGTGTCAAGGCCTCCGGCTCAGCCGTGATCTCTACCGAAGGATGCTCAAACGGCATCTATCTCCTCAACGTCTACAACGGAAAATTCCGTAAGACCTACAAACTGAGAATATCCTGACCCTCTGTCAGGATATCTCTCACAATCAAACTGACCTGAAACAATCATGAAAAAAATACTTTTCACCACGCTTTCTCTCCTCACTTTCCTGCTCTCGCAGGCACTCGACCGCCCTCTGCCTGCATGGCAGGAGGGAGAGATGGAATTCCACGTAATTTGCACCGGCCGCGGAGAATCGCTCTTTCTAATTATGCCTGACGGCACTTCGATGCTTATCGATGCGGGCGACTGGAACGATGCCTGGGATGAGATTACTCCCGCCATGCCCGACAGCCGATTCCGTGCAGGTGAATACATCAAGCGCTACATCCGCAAAGTCAACCCCAATGATGATGACGTCGACTATCTGATGGTGTCGCATTTCCACAATGATCATACCGGCGACACTACAGTAGGCGGTCTGCCCCGCACAAAAGGGAAGGAGAAAGACTACGTTCTATGTGGCATAATGGAGGTGGGCCAGGAAATCAAGTTCGGCAAGGAATTCGACCGTGGCTACCCGAATTACGATTATCCGGTGGCTATAAACGACCCCGACGTGGATAATCTCCGTGCCTTCCTCGCCGATCAGGCCAAGAACAACGGCCTCGTGCAGGAGGAATTCAAGGTGGGTGAGCTCAACCAGATAAAGATGCTTCGTGCTGCCGACAAATATCCCGGATTCTCCATACGCAATCTTGCCGCAAATGGCGAAATCTGGCAAGGTGAAGGCAAAGGCACCTTGAAATGCTACGATCTCAACGAGAAAAACAAGACCGGAGGCCAGAACGAGAACACCAAGAGCCTGGCCTTGCGTATTGAATACGGCCCGTTTGCACTCTACACCGGAGGCGACCTCACAGGCAGCCTCCTCGACAAGAAAGGCGAAAGATTCAACCTCGAAGATATGACCGGAAAAGTTTGCGGACCGGTAGACGTAGCCAAGCTGAACCATCACGGCTACCGTGGCTCCACATCAAAGGAATATGTGAAGAGCATCGACGCACGCAACTATCTTGATCCGGCCTGGGACTACTGGCACATACAGCCCACCATCATGTCTAACATCTATGAAGGCGGACAGTATATGGGTCATCCGATGGTCTATTCCACCCATGTATTCTACAACCACCGCAAGGAATTCGGTCAGGAACCCTGGTTCAGGGTGGTCAATCCGGAGTTCGGTCATGTGGTGGTGAAGGTAGACAAGGGTGGCGACACCTACAGGATATTCGTGGTTGACGCCACTGACGAGGATATGAACGTGATCTGCGAGTCAGGACCGTTTGAATCCGGAAAGCATCATGCCAACAACTGATTTACAGACGAGATATGTATACTAACCTTAAAAGAAAACTGGCCGCCGGCGTAATGGCGCTTTCTGCGGTCTGCATGTGGGGCGCATCTGCGGCTCCCTCCGACGGTGTGGTCTATAAAGACCGCAACGCGAGGTTCACAGTCGTGGCCGATGGCCTCGTGAGAATGGAATATTCACCAAACGGAAAATTCACCGACGACCGAAGCTTCATCGGATACAACCGCAGCTACCCCGAAGCCGACGTGAAGGTGGCCGACAGCAAGGATCAGGTGGTGATCACAACTCCCAAGATGGAGCTCACCTACAAGAAAGGCAACAAGCCCTTCTCCGCCGACAACCTAACCGTGGTTTCCGGTCCGGGCGTGAAGCCGTTTACATGGACTCCGGGCACTCCCCAGAAAGAGAACCTCATGGGCACCACCCGCACACTCGACCGCTGGGATGGTCCTGACTACCTTAAGAAAGAGAAAGACGGCACATGGTCGGCCACTCCCCAGAAACTCGAAGATGGGCTCCTTGCACGCGACGGATGGACCCTTATCGACGATTCACGCGGCTATCTCCTCGACGAAGATCCCAACATCCCCTGGGTGAAGGAACGCAAGGCTAAGAAGGGTGCGCAAGACTGGTATTTCCTCGCTTATGGCGACGACTATAAGGGCGCGCTCAAAGACTTCACTGTGCTCTCCGGCAAGATACCAATGCCTCCGCGATATGCTTTCGGCTACTGGTGGTCGCGCTGGTGGGCTTATTCGGAGCATGAGCTCAGACAGCTCGTGAAGAATTTCGAAGACTATGGAATTCCTCTCGAAGTGCTCGTTATCGACATGGACTGGCACTACACCGATGAAGACCACGGTGGATGGACAGGATGGACATGGAACCGCCGTCTCTTCCCGGAGCCTGAACGCTTCCTCAACTGGCTGCGCGACAAGAATCTCAAGATCACCCTCAACCTCCACCCCGCTTCCGGCGTGAAGCGTTTCGAAGCCGCTTATCCTGAGATCGCTACGGAGAATGGCGTCAACCCCGCTACAGGCAAGGATATTCCCTGGGTATCGTCAGACCGCAGATTCGTCACCAGCATGTTCGACCATATCCTCGACCCTATGACAAAGGAGGGCGTAAACTTCTGGTGGCTCGACTGGCAGCAGGATCTCTATGATTCACGCCTCGACTCCCTGAGCAACACATGGTGGCTCAACCATACATTCTTCAACAAGATGAAGAGCGACGGCGAGAAGCGCCCGCTCATATTCCACCGTTGGGGAGGACTTGGCAACCACCGTTATCAGATCGGCTTCTCAGGCGACAGCTATTCCACTTGGAAAACCCTCGGCTACATGCCTTACTTCACCTCTACCGCTGCCAACGTCGGCTACGGCTACTGGTGTCACGATCTTGGCGGCTTCTACATGGCCCCGGGCGACTCAGTGATCGATCCGGAACTCTACACACGCTCTTTCCAGTTCGGAGTCTACAGCCCCATGATGCGCAACCACTCTACAAAGAATGCGCGTCTCAACAAAGAGCCCTGGAACTTCGACCGCAAGACCATGCAGTATATCCGCGATGCCATACAGCGCCGCTACCGCATAGCCCCCTACATCTACACGATGTCGCGCAAGGCTTATGACACAGGCGTGAGTCTCTGCCGCCCGATGTATTACGAATGGCCCAACGAGGAGAATGCCTATAAATATGGCGGTCAGTATATGTTTGGAGATGACATGCTCGTCGCTCCGGTAGCAAGCCCCGCTGTCGACGGCTACTCCACAGTTGAGGTATGGCTGCCCGACGGACAATGGTATGAAGAGGCCACAGGCACCCTCCTCGACGGTGGCAAGGTCTACAGCCGCAAGTTTGCGATGGATGAATATCCCGTCTATATCAAGGCCGGAGCCGTTATCCCGAACCATGCCGGCAAGGTTTCCAACCTCAGAAGCAATGAATCGCCCTATCGCATCAATGTATATCCCGGCGGAGAAGGCACATTCTCGCTTTATGAGGACTTTGGCGACGACGACAGATACGATGGCGAGTTTGCCACTACCGAAGTAGCCTCTCATCGCGACGGCAACCGTCTGCGCGTAAACATCGGCGCAAGAAAAGGCAACTACCGCGAAATGCCTGCCAAGCGCGACTTCGAGGTTTCAGTGCCCGCTTCACTCCGTCCGATTAAAGTGACTGTCGACGGAATTGCAGCCGACTTCACCTACGATCCCACCGATCTTTCATCCACAGCCGTCATCAAAGGCATGGATCCCGCTCGCGAGCATGTGGTGGAGTTCATCTTCCCCGACAACGCTGTCATAGCCGACGGCACAATCGGAGCCATGAAGCGATTCACCTCAGCTTTCGCCGAGATCAAGGAGCTCTCTTCAGGCCTTGAAGTGAACGAGGAATTCGGCCCCATGAGCACCGTATATGAGGCTCTCGGTTATGCACCGGAGAAAGAGACTGAGATAATAGATGCCTTCCGCTCGAAATTCAACAGAATCAAAGAAGTGGCGGCTAACCAAAAAATGAACGACAAGGCACGTGAGAAATTCCTCAAGGATGCCGGAATAAACGACTGATAACATGACACGACTTTTAATTGCGGCCCTGATGCTTCTCTGCTTTGCCTGCGGAGATGCCGAAACCCACACCACCCAACGCACCCCGGCCGCTGTAGCGGGTGATGCCGACGGCAAATTCAATCTCGCAACATACAACATCAGGTACTACACATCTTCCGACTCCCTGCAGGGCGACAAATGGCAGACCCGCAGCAAGGTCATAGCAGACCTCGTGCGTTTCCATGAGTTTGACATTTTCGGCACCCAGGAGGGACTCCTCTTCCAGCTTGAAGATCTCCGCAAGCGGCTGGGGAAATACGACTATATCGGTGCCGGGCGCGACGACGGCAAGCTTGCCGGAGAATATACGGCCATCTACTACCGACCCGACAAGTTCGAGCTCCTTGACAATGGCCATTTCTGGCTATCCGAAACTCCCGACAAACCGGGCAAAGGATGGGATGCCGTCTGCTACCGCATCTGCACCTGGGGTAAGTTCCGCCATCGTGCTTCCGGAAAGGATTTCGTGCTCTTCAACGTCCACCTCGACCATATCGGCAAGACAGCACGTATAGAAGGAATGAGGCTGGTGATGAATAAAGCCAAAGAGATCGGCGGCAATCTGCCGGCATTCGTCACGGGCGATTTCAATGTAGACCAGACCAGCGACTGCTACCAGTTCATGGCCAGCTCCGATGCTTTCGACGACACCCGCTCAAAAGCCGACTTCGTCTATGAGACCAACGGAACATGGAATGAATTCAACGGCTCGGGCTACTGCAACAGCCGCATCGACCATATCTTCGCCAGCCCCGGAGTGAAGGTGCAGCGCTACGGAATCCTCACCGATTCCTACCGCACATCTCCCAATGGCACCCAACCCGGCAGCACTGACGGCGGCTACGACTGCGAGGTACTCAATTATGAAACCCGTCTCCCCTCCGACCATTTCCCTGTCTTGACCACCGTGGTGCTCCCATAGCGCTCCGACACTTCCTTACCCTTACCGGCGACACCGCAACGTCGGCTGTTCACCGCTTCGGTGTCGCCGGTAAATTTGCAAAAACTGATCACAAGATTTGGAAATAATGAGTTTGTGTGATAAATTTGCACACGATTTCACATTCTTCAGACATCAGAGGAGGGTCTCAAGCTCCTGTCAGGCCACCTCTATTTACAGCACAGTGTCATGCACTTTGATCACAACGATGAGAGGGACATAATCGAGAGGCTACGCAAAGGCCGGAAGGAGGCATTCGAAGCCATATACTCCATCTATGGCTCACGTATGCTTGCCTATTGTCTCCGTCTCACAGGAAGTAACGAAGACGCGGAAGATGTGGTGCAGGATGTATTTCTCAATCTGTGGCGTACAAGAGAGGAGCTCAAAACAGTAGATACGCTGCGGCCTTATCTCTTCACATCTTTGCGCAACCGGATTCTGAACCTCTGGAAGTCGCGTCTGAACTCAAATCTTTATAATGATTATCTCAAAGCCTTGCAGGAGCATGACAGCCAAAGGGATTTCCAGAATATTGAATACCGTGAATTCGAGAGATTGGTGACAGAAGAAATTGAGAAGCTTCCTCCCACGCAGCGGCGTGTGGTGAGGATGTCGCGCCTGGAGAATCTTGATGTGCCGGAGATAGCCGCTACACTCGGACTTAGTATACAGACAATTAAGAACGCTTTATCATCGGGATTGAAGACGTTACGTCAGTCGTTAGGAAATACGTCGCGACTCCTGGTGTTGTTGCTGGTGATTGCAAGCTTTATATTTCATTTCAGGAATCTGTCGTAACGATAAGAAATTACCATGTTGATTGAAGATTACATACGGAAATACCGTACAAATACCCTGACCACTGACGACATCGAAGAGATGCGCCGGCTCCTCTCCGTGCTTCCTGCGGAAGAGCTGAAGAAGGCTATGGACAAAGTGGGTTATGGCGAGGGTGAACACGACGGCACGCGAGTGACGCCGGAAATGATTGAGCGTATCAGGCGCCGCCTTGAACGCGAAATCGCTGCTGAGGCCATTGAAGCTCCTATAACAGAAAAGCTTGAGGAGGCTACCGCTTCTGTCTCCGACAATGCCCGGAAATGGAAAATGCTATCTACGGCCGCCATGATCATAGGCATTATTGCCGTAGGGCTCTCCGTTTTTTTCGTTGTTCATACCCGTACCCTGCTCTCAACTACAGGCTACACCGAGGTATCCACCGGATTCGGTGAGAAATCGCGCATCACCCTTCCCGACGGCACAGTCGTGAACCTCGCCGGACGCACCACCCTGCGCTATCCCTCCGATCTCGCTTTAGGCAACCGCGAAGTGGAGTTTGAAGGTGAAGGCTACTTCAAAGTCGCCAAAGACCGCCGACATCCCTTCATAGTGAATAGCGAAGGTTTGACGGTGAAGGTCACCGGCACAAGCTTCAACCTATACTCACGCACCAACTCACCCTCAGCTGAGGTTATTCTCGATCAAGGCTCGGTGACGGTGTCAAGTGCCGCCGCCGGTGAAAGCGTCAGGCTCTCGGCCGGCGAATCGGTGGTCTACGACAAGAAGACCGGAGCCTTTGATCTCGCGGTGTTCAAGTCTAACCCCATGCTACGTCGCAGGGTCTTCGGCATGAGATACGACAGTATCGCGCCCTCAGAACTCATAAAAGCTCTCGAGGAGAGGTATGAGGTGAAAATCAATAAGGAGATATCGGCCGCCATCAACAGCCCCTTCACCGGTGTGCTTCCCGATGATGACATCAACGAGACTCTTGCAATCCTGAGCAAGATCTACGGCTTCAATATTCCTTACGACAGGGAAAAAGATTCCCGCAGGCAGCCTCCTTTCTGAGAAATATTGACTCTTGTGAGAAAATATGTTGTACAACATACGATTCGCTCGGTATTTTCTCATGGTATGAATGTATAAGGGTTAAACAGCTTCGTGCTTGTGAATTCCACGCATAAGCACGTCAGCCGTTTAACCCATTTTTCATTCACCTAAAATCATGAGAAACATGAAAAAATTTCTACACCTTGCGTTGATGGGAGCCGCCTGCATTTCCGCCGCTTCCGCTCAGATTCCCGAAGTCTACTTTATGGCTGACTTCAACACCGAGGCCACTATGACACAAGCCACTGTCGGTAAAGACATGGTCTTCGTAAATGAAGTAGGCGACACTAAGTACAAGCCGATCGAGTTCATCTCCGACGGCAACGGAGTCAACAAAGAGGATGGCTACGTCTATATCCCTACAGGCGCATTCATCAAGGCTGATTTCAGCGCCCTCCCCGGATTCACCAATCCTGCTGATCCCGACAATCCCTACGTAGGCACCTACACCACAAGTTTCGACGTTAAGCTTCCGAAACTCGGCACCTACTACTGTCTTTTCCAATCAAACCCCGACAATAACACCGATGCCAAGCTTTGTATTAACGGCAAAGGAAACTTCGGCAGCGGTTTCTTGGGAGGATACGATGACTCCTGGGCTGCTGTGCCCGATACATGGTATCGCCTCACCCTTTCTGTCAATCAGGCCGACGGCCGCTATGCTCTCTATGTTGACGGCACACTCATCCAGGAAGGCACTTCCGGCAACGTATCAAAGGTCGATGGCCGTTATGCTCTCGAAGACCGCGGCACACTCTACTTCGCCGACGACAACGAGGAGGATGCCCCGATCTACTGCTCAAAGATAATGTTCTTCGACCGTGCCCTCACCGATAAGGAAGTGGCAGAGCTCGGAAGCCCCAAGACAGAGGTTACAAGCTCCGTTGAGGGTATCGTTTCCGAGGCTGACGTGAATGTATATGCCGAGGGCAAAGCCATTGTGGTTAAGGCTAACGAGGCTCTGAAAGCTTCTGTATTCAATGCCGCAGGCCAGCTCGTAGGCCAGGCTGCCGTTGCAGCCGGCGACGCCACCGGCTTCAACATGGCAGTTTCAGGCATCTACGTTGTGGTTTGCACCGACGCTGCAGGCGCGAAGACAGCTAAGAAGATAATGGTTAAATAATCACGAACGCCACACACAGGCAATGCAATGATCCGGCTTCCCCAGGGAGCCGGATTTTTTTATGCAACAGATCAGACCGGGCCCCGAAAAATGGCCGCATGGTCTGATTTGTTGCATATATAGTCCGATTCCTTGTCTCATTTGCCACCCTCCACCCTAACCTACATCATTTGGAATTAGTAACTTTGCATTATAACTTTCCATCTATCTTGACCATGAACTACACCACTATCCCGAAATATCTATTCCGACTGATCATGACCATCGCGGCCATTTCCGTCTGTTTCCATGCGGATGCCGCGCCTCAGCTTCCGGATCCGGAACTCTCATGGAAAAATGTGACGGTCGACAATAAGAAGACGGCCGTTTTCTGTCTGTTCAGGGATAGCCGTGGGATAATGTGGCTCGGCACCAACAGCGGCTTATACTTCTACGATGGCGTGGCCACCCATCCCGTAGGAGAGACTGAGCTATTCGGGAGCCAGGTCTATTCCATCGTGGAGAAAGATGATAAGCTCTACATAGGCAGTAATAACGGACTGCTCACCTATGATTACCACGACGGTAAAGTGGCGCAATACGAAAAGGCTCCGTCGCGGGAGATACGCACACTTCTGCTGGTGGAAGATGAACTATGGATCGGCGGACTCAACGGCATCAGCAGATTGAATCTCAAAAGCGGGAAATCTGACGATTTTTCCAAGGGATTGCCACATAAGTCGGTCTATTCCATTTTGCGCGACAGCAGAGGCATCATTTATGCCGGCACATACAACGGCATGGCCAGATGGGATGCACAAGCCAAGATATTCAGGCCTCTCAAGATACGCACGGGAAATGCAGATCAACTATCCCTCTTCGCCAACTGCCTTCTTGAGACCGACGACAATGAAAGCATTTATGTGGGAGGCGAAGGCTACCTTTACAGATACTCTCCGGCAAACGAGCGTTGGGATAAAGTGAAATTATTGGATAGCAACAACATCAAGACCTTGTCGAACGGCGACGACGGACATATACTGATCGGCACCGACAACGGCGTCTTCGATTTGTATAAAGACAGCGTGAAGCATTACCGCCACGACTCCCGCCAGGAATTGAGCCTTGCCGACAACGAAATCTGGTGTATATATGCCGACAACCAGCACAACATCTGGGCCGGCCATGAGCGTGGCTTCTCAATCGCATCTAATTCCAACTCGTTGAGAACAATAAAATTGAGTGCCCTCGCCCATTCCGGCGAAGGCAACGAGATACACTCCATATACCGCGACACCAGAGACAACATCTGGTTTGGCGGCACTAACGGTGCCATCCGTCTCTCTGATGATTCCACACCTCATTGGTATCGCCATTCCGCAAATCCCAGTTCCCTGTCACATAACAGGGTTAGAGCCATCTACGAAGACAGCGACCATGCTATGTGGTTTGCAACTGACGGAGGTATCAACCGGTATAATCCCTCGGATGATCTTTTCGATGTGTTCCACGTTGTCGACAGCATGGGCGAGCACACCACAAACTGGGTATATACCTTGACGGAAGACAACGGCCATTTCTGGATAGGCAGTTTCCTCAACGGATTGCACTATGTCGACAAAACGAAATTCAATACTGCCGGGGGCACCGTGGTGTCGGATATGGCCATTAACGCTGATTCCCGGAATCCATTCGGACTCTCTTTGGCCAATAACCTCGTGAACGATGTCATTCGCGACAAGGAAGGCAATCTCTGGATTCTTCTCTTTCGCGATAATGCTCTGGCAAAATACACCCCTGCCACAAATAAAATGCTCAAATTCGACATTTTTGACATGGCAAACGGCTACCCTACAAATATAGCCGCAGATAGCCGCGGACGCATCTGGTGCTCTTTCAAGGGCGGCGTCATCATATTCTCCGAGGGCGGCCACAAGGTGGTGAGATTTCCACATACCAACAGCGATGAGACAACACTTGCCATGGGTAAAGTTGGGGAAGACATGTGGATCTCCACCCAAAGCAACGTTTGGAGAGTCGACGGTAATACATTGTCTGCCTCACTCCTGCCGATTCCGCAGAAAAGTTACACAGCAGTGTAT
This sequence comes from uncultured Sangeribacter sp., assembly GCA_964622105.1. Taxonomy (GTDB): domain Bacteria; phylum Bacteroidota; class Bacteroidia; order Bacteroidales; family Muribaculaceae; genus Lepagella. The sequence goes on from CAZUNU010000002.1 coordinate 40,499, forward strand.
GAAGACACCGTCACCAACAAGGTCTATCTCGGCGGCTCGGATGAGATACTTGAAGTCGACAGCACCGTCATCGGCAGCACGATGGATTACAAGGCCATAAATATGGTGCTTGATGCCGGAGAAGATGGCCGGCTCAATCTTTCTGACCTCAAAAACGGCACACGCGGCATAAAGATTCCTTACGGTGGAAGCATTGCATTGGTAGTGAGCACTCTCAACTATTCTCCCGAGGCTGTGCAGAGATACATGTATAAACTTGCCGAATCTCCGGCAGATACTATAGACGGCTGGATCGTGATGCCGGAAGGATCGAATACAATCACATTTTCAGATCTCACCATGGGCGACTATAGCGTGCTCGTCAAAACGGTAGGCTCGCCGGTGGCGCCGATTTCCATACCGCTCACCGTAAAGCCCCCGCTTGCATTATCCTGGTGGGCCATATGCCTTTATATCATTGCAGTGGCTGCCATCATTTTATGGATAGTATGGTATACAAGGAGAAAGAATTTGCGTGCTTTTCAGGAGCAGGAGAGGCAGACGGCTCTGGAAAATGTGGAGCGCAAGCTCTCTTTCCTCTCGAATATCTCCCACGATCTGAAGACACCTTTGTCGATGATACTCGGTCCGGTGAGCCTCATGAAAGAGCGCACCAAAGACCCCGAAAACAGAAAGAACCTCGAGACTGTCTATAACAATGCCGTGAGGCTCAACAATATGATCCATCGCACCCTGGAGCTGCAGCAACTCGACGATTCCGATGAGAATCTCCTCATTCTCTCCACCTTTGATGTGGTCGATTTCTGCAAAAGCGTGTTTGAGGTGTTCAAGGAAAACAATACTCAGAAAAATTTCATCTTCCATACCTCCCATCCCCGCATATTCATAGAGGCGGATGCAGTGAAGTTTGAATCCGTCATCACCAACCTTCTCTCGAATGCCTGCAAATACTCTGACGAGGGCGCCACGATATCACTGGGTATAAGCATGCAGAATGATCTGGTGGAGATAGTGGTTTCCGACGATGGAGTGGGCATATCCGACATCGACCAGTCGCTGGTGTTCCAGCGTATGTTCCGTGCTCCGGCCACGTCGAAACTGCGCGAAGGAACCGGGCTCGGCCTCTACCTGATAAAGAAATATCTCGAACTGATGGGAGGCAACATCAATCTCTACAGCAAGGAGGGACAGGGCACGTCTTTCGTGGTCACTCTTCCCGCATCGGAGAAAATAATCCCCGAAAGTCCGAAGAACCCCCTCAGCGAAACCACCGACAAACCCAAGATCCTCATAGTTGAGGATAATCTCCAGATCTCAGGCTTCATCATGGAGATGCTGAAAGACGATTTCACTTATCTTACAGCTGAAAACGGTCGCTCAGGGCTCGCGATCGCCGCCTCCTTTGTGCCCGATCTGATCATAGTGGATGAGATGATGCCCATCATGGCCGGTCTGGAGATGGTGAAGCGCATGAAACAAAATCCACGTCTCGCATCAATTCCCACCATCATGCTCACGGCCAAATCCGACAACAAGACGGAAAACGAAAGCATCAAGTTGGGCATCGATGTCTTCATGCCGAAGCCATTCGAGCCCGCGGCATTGCTCGGTCGCATCAACCAGCTTCTGAAGAGCCGCACCGAAATAAAGGAGCGCCTGCGCATCCAGGCCATTGCCGAAGCCGAGTCGAAACCCATAGAAGCTGAATCCATAAATGAGAAATCCCTTGCAAAGATAGCTAAGATCATTGAGGAGAACATCTCCGACCCTGATCTCAACGTCACCTTGCTCTGTGAGAAAAGCGGCATCACCAATAAGCAGCTCTATCGCCTTATCAAGAAATATATGGGAGCGGCTCCCTTGGACTATATCCGTAGCGTCCGGCTCCGGAAGGCCGCTGTGCTCCTGAGCCAGCACCGTTTCACCGTTGCAGAGATAAGCTATATGGTGGGATTCAAGACTCCATCCTACTTTGCCAAATGTTTTCAGAATCAATTCGGTGTCAAGCCAAGCCAATATCAGTCAGACGACGATGCAATAGAGAAGAAATGAGACAATCAGCCATATTTCAGCCGGTAAAATTGGTGCAGGTCTGATCTGTTGCATCAATTGTCCTATAAAAAGAGGCGTCTCTACCATGCGTAAAGTAACTTTGCAGACGTACGACAGGTAATTATTCAGACAGGGGAAAAAGATTGTTTTCAAGTTTTGGAATGGCTAATACCATTTGATCACCTTAAAATTTTCAAACTAAACAACTACACATTTCTAATGGACAAAACGACTGGTAAAGCCGAAATAAGAAGCCGGCTGTTGGGATTCCTGCTCTCGATTCTTCTTATACCCGTTTCGGTTTATGCCCAGAACCAACGGACAGTGACGGGTACTGTCATTGATGAAACCGGTGAGCCCCTTATCGGAGCAACGGTGCAGGTGGCTGGCCAACCCATAGGCACCGCCACCGATATTGAAGGCCACTTTACCCTCAATGTGCCTGCTTCGGCCAGGCAGCTCGTCTTTTCTTACGTAGGATATGATAATCTTACGGTCGATATCACCTCCGACGTGATCAACGTCACCCTGAAACCGAGCAATGAAGTGCTCGACGAAGTGGTGGTGATCGGCTACGGCGTGCGTAAGAAGGATGACCTCACCGGCTCGGTATCCACTGTGAGCGAGAAAGACTTCAACAAGGGCATGATCTCCTCGCCAGAGGAGCTCGTCAACGGCAAGATTGCCGGTGTGCAGATTGTGAACGGCGGTGGTTCCCCTACATCCGGCGCCACAATCCGTGTGCGTGGCGGTGCCTCGCTCAACGCCTCCAACGACCCTCTGATCGTGCTCGACGGTGTGCCGATGGAAGTGGGCGGCTCAGTCAGCGGAAGCGGCAACTTCCTCAGCCTTATCAACCCTAACGACATCGAGAGCATGACCATCCTTAAGGATGCCTCATCCACTGCCATCTACGGCTCCCGTGCCTCCAACGGTGTGATCATCATCACCACTAAGAAAGGCAAGGGTGACGGCGTGAAGGTATCTTTCCAGACCACCAACTCCATCTCCACAAAGACAAAGACATCCGACATGCTCGCCACAGATGAGTTTATCGGCATCGTGAATGAACTCGGCACCGACCGCCAGAAATCCCTGCTCGGAAACCACCGTACCAACTGGAACGATCAGATCTATCAGACAGCTTTCGGCACTGACAACAACCTCAGCGTGTCGGGCCGTGCCGCCTCATGGCTTCCTTTCCGCGTTTCCGCCGGAGCATATTATCAAGACGGTATCCTGAAGACCGACAATGCCAAGCGTTTCACCGGCAACCTCAATCTCACGCCTTCATTCTTCAGAGACGAACTACGCTTCCAGATTAGTCTGAAGGGTACATATGCCAAAAACCGTTTTGCAGACACAGCGGCCATCTGGGGAGGAGCCACTCTCAACCCCACAATCCCGGTCTATTCCGGCAACGATGCTTTCGGAGGCTATAACGAGGCTGTTGACCTGAACGGCATCCCTGTGACAGGAGCACTCGCTAACCCGCTCGGTCGCCTCAACCAGTATAAGTCTACCTCCGATGTCTACCGTGTGATCGGCAACATCGACGTTGACTGGAATATCCGCTGGGTGAAAGGTCTCCGCATCCATGCTACAGGTGGCTATGACTGGTCGAAGGGAGAGGGACATATTTATGTACCCAAAGAGGCCATCTCCTACTACACTACCGGAGGCCGTGACTACAAATATGGCCCGCAGAAGAACTACAACCGCCTGCTTACACTCTACGCTAACTACAACCGTGATTTCGAGGCAATAGCATCTAACATCGACGCCACTTTTGGCTACGATTATCAATATTGGAAATATGCCACTCCCTTCTACGCAATCCTGAATGCCGAAGGTGTGCAGCAGTCTACTTCTGCCGCCACAGATCAGCGCCATTCCCTCATATCATACTATGGCCGTTTGAACTACACGCTCATGAACCGCTATCTGCTGACGGCTACGGTACGTCGCGATGGCTCATCCCGCTTTGCCAAAGACAACCGCTGGGGCACATTCCCCTCCGTGGCTCTGGCGTGGAGAATTTCTCAGGAAAACTTCTTCGAGCCTCTTCAGGGAGCGGTGAATGATTTGAAACTGCGCGCCTCTTATGGCGTCACCGGTCAGCAGGACGGCATAACCAACTACGGTTACATTCCCGTCTATACCCCTGGTCTCGACGGAGCGCAATATCTCTTCGGTGGAAACCCCGTATATACCTACCGCCCGGAGGCTTACAACCCTGATCTCAAATGGGAGACAACAAAATCATGGAACTTCGGCCTTGACCTCTCGTTGCTCGGCAACCGGTTTACCTTCTCAGCCGACTATTACACCCGCAAGACAGAGAATCTGCTTGCCACTGTGCCCGTGCCGGCCGGAACCAACTTCGATAAGCTGATGCTGGAAAACGTGGGCAATGTTGATTCTAAAGGTGTGGAGCTTGCTTTGACCGCTCATCTCATCTCAACCAAAGACTGGTCGTGGGATGTCACCGCCAATGCCGCATGGCAGCGCGTAAGAATCAAGAACCTTACACTCACTCCCGGTGCCCCCAGTCCTGACACTGAGGTAGGTCCTTGGATCGACGCTTACCAGATGCAGGTGTTCTCCACTGATTATGCCCCCTACTCCTTCTATCTCTACAAACAGCTCTATGATGAGGAGACAGGCCGACCCATAGAAGGTCTCTATGCCGACCTCGACGGCGACGGAGAAATCACCAACAACGACCGTTACCATTGCCACTCTCCGGCTCCCGACTGGATTCTCGGACTCTCCACCCAGCTCAGATATAAGAAATGGTCGCTCTCTACCTCACTGCGTTCCAATATCGGGGGTTACATATTCAATGGCATGGCCATGAACACCGGCGCATGGGAGACTATGAGCTATAACGATTATCAGCTCAATAATCTCAACCGCAGCTTCCTCGACACCCGCTTCACCCGTCGCCAGTTCCTCAGCGACTATTATCTCGAGAATGCCTCATTCCTGAAAATGGATAATCTCCAGCTCACCTACGACTTCGGCCGCGTCTACAAGAGCCTCAACCTCCACATCTCCGCCATGGTGCAGAACGTATTCACAATCACCAACTACAAAGGTGTGGATCCCGAGACAGGAAATGGCGTCGACACTGCGGTCTACCCGCGTCCCCGCACATATTCAGTAACCATCGGCCTCAATTTCTAACCTTACTACAATGAAAAGATCAAATATATTATTCAGCCTCCTCATGGGCATCGGAATGCTCCTCACCGGTTGCACCGACGACCTTGATCAGATGCCCGTGACCGAGACCACATCGAAAGATGTGTATGTGAAAGCAGAGAACTACAAGATGGTTCTCGCCAAGATATATGCTTCCTATGTACTGGCCGGCCAGGGGCAGGGCGGAGACAACGGCGACCTCACCACCATCAACGGTCAGGATTTCTCCAGAGGTTACTTCAACCTTCAGGAGGCCGCCACGGATGAAGTGGCCAACACTTGGCTCTCCGGCAATAATCTTGTCGACCTCACTTATATCAGCTGGAGCGCCAAGGATGCTTGGGTATCCGACACTTATTACTGGCTATTCTTCAATATAACCCTCTGCAACGAATTTCTCCGCAACTGCAAGGATGAAGCCATCTCCAGGTTCACCCCTGCCGAGCAGGAGGAGATAAGGAGCTATCGTTCAGAGGCCCGATTCATGCGCGCATTCAGCTATTGGATGGTGCTCGACTTATACCGCCAGGGTCCGAAGGTGGATGAAGACACTCCCGTCACCGGTTTCATACCGGAGGCTTATGACGGACCGGGCCTATTCGACTTCGTGGAAAGCGAATTGCGCGATCTCGTGGCTGAAGGATCATCCTCAGCTCTCCCCGACAGCAACGAGTATGGCCGCGCAAGCAAACCTACCGCCTGGGCCCTCCTCGCCCGACTCTACCTAAACAGTGCCGTCTACCGTGGCTCTGTCGATACGCGCTACTACACAGAGTGCATCACTGCATGCCACAAGGTGATCTCCAATCCCTCGCTCTATCTTGAGCCGGATTATGCCAAGCTCTTCAATGCCGACAATCATAAGCGCGCCCACGAGATTCTATTCGCGATGGTCTGCGACGCCACCACCTCCGTCACCTGGGGAGGAGGCACCTACCTTGTATGCGGTTCCTGCGGCAACTCAAGTTCTCAGGATCCGGCCAAGTACGGACTCACCAACGGCTGGGGAATGTTTCGTGCACGTGGAGAGATCACTTCAAAATTCGGTGACCTCAGCAATACTGCCGACTCCCGCGCAATGTTCTATACCGACGGTCAGGAACAGTATTTCACCGGTCCTATCGACAATCAGTCGGAAGGCTATTTCTTCGAGAAATTCTCCAACCTCACCGACGATGGCACAGCTGCTTCAAATTCAGCCGCCACAGGATGCTCCACAGATTATCCTCTGATCCGCCTTTCCGACGTCTACCTGATGGCGGCTGAAGCACAGCTGCGCGGTGGCGCGGGAATATCCCGTCCGGAGGCGCTCGAACTCGTCAATAAAGTGCGTCTGCGTGCCTACAACGGTGATGAGAGCGGCAAAATATCTGATGCTGACTTCACCCTCGATTTCATGCTCGACGAGCGTGGCCGCGAACTATATCTGGAATCTGTGAGACGCACCGACCTCGTCCGCTTCGGCCTCTTCACCTCCGATGCCTACATCTGGCAATGGAAAGGTGGTGTGCTCGACGGTCGCTCAGTAAACGACAAATACAATATCTACCCGATTCCTGACACCGATCTCACAGCGAATCCGAATCTCAAAAATCCTCTATATTGATAACTGATCATGAAACTCGATAATATATTACTTACGGCCTTGATGTCAGGAGCAATGGCTCTGGGTCTTTCGGCCTGCGACAGCGATATCGATCCGGTGTATGTCAGTCCCGCCGATGCCATATCTCTTGACGGAGCTTCGGGCGACGTTATCCTGACTCCGGATAATCCGCAAGCTCTTGCCATGACTATCTACTGGAGCGGCGACGGCCAACTCACCCTAAGCGATCCTCAACTCCAGGCACCCCTGAACGCCGCTGACGAAACCATACAGCTCTCTCGCGATGAGCAGTTTGCAAACACCCTCGACCTCAGTGTGGAGAAGGGTGAACGTTCGCGCCAGTTCCTTTGTGAGGACCTCAATTCCCTCTTAGGCCGCATGGGTTATGAGGCCGATGTAAAAGCGCCTCTGTATATAAGAATAAAATCATCTCTGGCCGCTAATATGAATCCCTCATATTCATCCGTTATTAAAGTGATGGTGCAGACCTACAGGATTCATCTGATCCTGGCCACAGTGCTCGACAAGGATTGGAATGAGACAGCAATGACTCTTGCTTCGCCTGAGGAGAACGGTATCTATCAGGGCTTCATGGGCGTGAACGGATGGACCAACTGGTGGCTGCGTGAGGCCAATAATGTGGTTTGGGGCAACCTTGGAGAAACCGGCAAGACATTCCATGCCTCTTCGGCCGACGACCACTGGAATTTCTGGTTCCCGAATCCGGGCGGCTGCTACTTCACCACTGTCAACACTGTAGTGGGTTGGTGGAGCGGCCTCTATATCGGTAATCTTTCCGTTGGAGGCGACCTCACCGGTGAGATGGAATATAATCTCAAAGCCAATCAGTGGACAATGCCCGTGAATCTTCCTTCAGCCGGAACAGTCACGATCACCCTGAGCGGCACAGGATACCTCTACAACAAGGAGACCACTGACATGGGCCCGGCTGTAGAGCAGAGCCTTGCCTTCGGAGGCAGTAGCGACAATCTCTCCTTCGGAGAAACCGGATCAAGCATCACCGTAGATCTTCCCGCCGGCGAGACCATGCTCATACTCGACCTCTCCAATCCGCTGGAGCTGAAGATCGGCGCAGGTGAAGCCGCACCTGAACCCGCTCCCGAGACCAAGCTATACTTCTCCGGAGTGGTAGACTGGAACGGTTTTGACGACTATCTCTCGCTTTATGATGAAAGTGCCTTGGCCTACGGTGGAGCACACTGGGTCGACTCCGAATGGGGCTACCGCGCTTATCCGGAGCCTGATTGGGCGGTAGCCTACAAAGCTGCCGACGGCGCCGATGCCCTGGGAGGAAGCCTCATATTGGCTGAGTCTGACGGCAATATCCCCGCTCCCGAGAAGGGTCTCTATGTGATGGATTTCAAACTGAAAGACCTCACCTATCAGCTCACGAAAGTGGAGACCGTAACCTTCACCGGCCTCAACGACGACTGGTCGGAACACCCCATGACTCAATCGGCGGAGAATCCTGAGATCTTCACGGCTGAATTCGTGAAAGAGAAGGAGACGCCCTGGGGAGTGAAAGTGCTTATCAACCACGACTGGGGCCTCTTCTTTGGCGGAGGCGCCGGCAACCTGAAGCTCGGACACTCGGATGCCACCACCGGTTTTGACGGAGACAATGCCCTCACCGTAGGCGAAACTTACATCCTCACGGTGAATCTCGGCACCCAGACATATTATTATTCTCTCAAGTAAAAACGCAAGTAAAAAGACTACGATGAAAATGACCTCAATAATATCAGCCTTTGCATTGATTGCCTCCATGGTGTGCGGTGCGTGTACCGAAGAGGGACCCACGACTGATCCGCGTCAGGAGACACCCGTGATAGAAAAGGAAACCGGTTTTGCTCGCGGTGCCGACGTCAGCTGGCTCACTCAGATGGAGTCTGAAGGACTAAAGTTCTATACTCCCGGTGAGGAGCGGCAGCAGATGGAATGTATGCAGCTTCTCCGCGACTATTGCGGCGTCAACTCCATACGTCTGCGCGTGTGGGTCAATCCCAAAGATGGCTGGAACAATATCGACGACGTTGTCCTCAAGGCTCGCCGGGCTGAAAGCTTAGGCCTGCGCACCATGATCGACTTCCATTTTTCCGACACATGGGCCGATCCCGGTCATCAGGAAATGCCGGAAGCCTGGAAAGGGCTCTCTTTCAATGAGCTTACAGCAGCATTGGGAAATCACGTCACCCAGACCCTCAATGCACTCAAGAAAGCCGGAGTCACTCCGGAATGGGTGCAGGTGGGCAATGAGACCACTCCCGGAATGATGCTCCCCGTAGGCTCGGTAGATAATCCGGAGCAACTGACTGCCCTCAACAATGCCGGATATGACGCTGTAAAGGCTGTATTCCCGGAAGCTAAAGTGATAGTGCATCTCGACGGTGGCAACAACCAATGGGCCTACGACCGCATGTTTGATCTCCTTGAGGCCAATGCAGGCCGCTACGATATGATCGGAATGTCGGTTTATCCCTATTGGGCTGAGCAGCAGGGTGAGACCGGCGGATGGCAGAAAGTGGCCGATGATTGCATAGCCAATATAAATCATCTCAAGCAGAAATACGGTAAACCTGTGATGATATGCGAGATTGGTATGCCCTACGATCAGGGCGAACTCAGCAATCAGCTCATCAGAAAGATGATGGCTGCTGACGTGGAGGGAGTCTTCTATTGGGAACCACAGGCCCCGAACGGCTACAACGACGGCTATACTCTCGGTTGCTTCGATAATGGCGCACCGACTGTGGCTCTGGATGCTTTCAAAACCAAATGATCACCATGAAACGATATTTTCTGATAATGGCAATGGCTCTTTCGGGAGCCATTGCTTTAAATCTTCAAGCCAAACGCACCGAAACCACCTTAAACTCGGGCTGGGAATTTACCAAAGGCCGCCCTTCTGCCTCCACCCGCTGGCAGCAGGTGAGAGTGCCCCACGACTGGGCTATTTACGGCCCGTTTGACCGGGCCAACGATCTCCAGACCACAGCCGTGGAGCAGAACGGCGAAAAGGAGGAGACAGTCAAGACGGGTCGCACCGGAGGCCTCCCTTTCATAGGACAGGGCACCTACCGCATAAGTTTCAATGTGCCCGATACTGCCGGCCGTAACCTCACCATCCTATTCGACGGAGCCATGAGCAATGCCCATGTCAAGGTCAACGGTAAGGAGGTGGCTTACTGGCCGTATGGCTACAATTCCTTCTACGCCGACATCACCGATGTTGCCCTCCCTGGTAGCAATGACATGGTGGTGGAGCTTGAAAATTTTGAACGTGCCTCGCGCTGGTATCCGGGAGCGGGCCTGTATCGCAACGTCCATCTCATCGACACTGACAAGATCCATATTCCGCTATGGGGTTCCTACATTACTACCCCCTACGTATCTCCCGAAAAAGCATCCGTAAATCTTGACCTCGAGATAGCCGGAGCGGCCAAAGGTGAGAAAGTGGAAGTAGTCACTGAGATCATCTCTCCCGATGGCAAAGTGGTGGCCGTGAACAAAGCTCCCTACGTAGCTCATGGTCAGAATCATTCACAAAACTTCCTCATTACTGCGCCTCAATTATGGAGCCCTGAAAACCCGGCTTTGTACACGGCAAGAACGCGCCTCTCTGTCAACGGCCGGGAGACGGATGCCTACGACACCCGCTTCGGAATCCGTAAACTTGAATACATTCCGGAAGAGGGGTTTTTCCTCAACGGCGTGCCCACAAAATTCAAGGGCGTTTGCAATCACCATGATCTCGGCCCGCTCGGCGCTGCCGTCAACCGCTCAGCCCTGCGTCATCAGGTGCAGCTTCTTAAAGACATGGGGGCGAATGCAATCCGCACTTCACACAATATGCCGGCTCCGGAACTTGTGGAACTGTGCGATGAACTCGGAATGATGCTTATGGTGGAGCCTTTCGACGATTGGAGTTTCCGGCCCAAATCGCCAAACGGATATGGCAAGTTCTTCAACGACTGGGCAGAAAAGGATATCACCAACATGGTGAAGCATTACCGCAACAACCCCTCCGTCGTGATGTGGTCTATCGGCAATGAGGTGCCGAGCCAATGGGGCCCTGACGGCGTAAGTGAACTCGTCATGCTACGCGATCTTGTGAAATCTCTTGATCCTACGCGGCCCATCACCTGCGGAATGGATCAGATCGGCGCCGTCTTGCAGAACGGATTTGCCGCTTCATTGGATATCCCGGGGTTCAACTATAAACCTCAGTATTATAAGTCGGCTTTTGAGACTCTTCCTCAGAAACTGATTCTCGGCTCGGAGACGGCTTCGACCGTATCGTCACGAGGCGTGTATCACTTCCCGGTTTCATTTGAGAAGGAACATAACGAAGTTCTTCACCCCGACAATCAATCCTCAAGCTATGACAATGAAGCCTGCAGCTGGTCTAATACTCCCGACATCGATTTCTACATGGATCAGCAGCCGTGGGTGCTCGGCCAGTTTGTCTGGACCGGATTCGACTATCTCGGCGAGCCCTCGCCATACGACACTGATGCCTGGCCAAGCCATAGCTCAGTATTCGGCATAATCGATCTCGCATCGTTGCCCAAAGACCGATACTATCTCTACCGATCGCAATGGAATACTGAAGAACCTACGCTCCACATTCTCCCCCATTGGAACTGGCAGGGTCGTGAAGGGGAGATTACGCCCATCTTCGTCTACACATCCTATCCCAAAGCCGAGCTATTCATCAACGGCAAAAGCCAAGGCATGCGAGAGAAGAACGATTCCACCCTGCAGACGCGCTTCCGCCTCATGTGGAACGAAACCCGCTATGAACCCGGAGAAGTGAAGGTAGTGGCTTACGACAGCGATGGCAACAAAGCTGCCGAGAAAATCATGAAGACTGCCGGAAAACCACATCACCTCGTGCTGACTCCTAATGCAGAGTCGCTCAATGCCGACGGCGAAGACCTTGCCTACATCACTGTGCAGGTAGCTGATAAAGACGGCAACATTGTCCCCACGGACAATCGTCGCGTGAAGTTCTCCGTCTCAGGTCAAGGCCAATTTGAAGCAACCGCCAACGGCGATCCCACCTCGCTCCTGTCCTTCCAGAATCCCGAGATGGACCTCTTCAACGGCGCCGCCACCGCCATAGTCCGCAGCCTCCCGGGCCCCGCCGCCCCCACCTCGAACCCCGCCAGCTCCTCCCAACCCGGCACCATCACCTCCTCCCAAACCGGCGTCCTCACCTTCACCGCTTCCGCCAAAGGCCTCCGCCCCGCCACCATCACCCTCTCTGTAAAATAGCATATGATTCCCACGTGGGCGCTCCCTCAGCGCCCACGTGTCATATTACTGATCCCAAAAAATATGTTTGTCTTTGGGTGAAAGCATCCCCCTCAAGCCGAAGCCCCATATTTGTCTTTAGCTGAAAAACATCCCTCAAGCCGATGGGAGATTTAATCGGTTAAGAATAGGAAAAAACCGGCGGATAAAACCCAGTCCAAGATAAGAAATCACCGCTCCCCCACGTGTAGATAGCCGCGAGAAGGAATCGCATATCACTCCTCCCCTCAATTCCTTTATCCTTGCAAAACATTGCTCAATGCTTTCCCTGTCCTCAGGCCGATGCTGCAGCAGCGTCAGCAGAAGATTGAAATTGGCCCGGAATTCACGGTTCAGCGCCGCCTTGCCAAGCAAGGCATCGTCGGCATACCGCTCCGAAATCATGCGGGTCACCTTCACCGCATCCCTGCGGCGTTCCGACCACGTATTGATAAAGCTCCCGGGATTATCGCGATAAAAATATACAGGCTTATCAGTAACCCCTACCCTTCCGGCCTTCAACACAAGCTTATGGAAAATCTCAAGATCCTCATACATACCATCATAAAACCGTAGGCCGTCAAACAGCTCCCTGCGATAAATGCGTCCGCAAGCAGATGTGGTCGGGTGTGGAATCCTGTAAAGCATAGCCCGGCAAAGAGCCACAGCATCAAACACTCCAACCATGCCGATTCCTCTCTTTCCTTCCGGTTTCGTCAAGGCATTTACCGATTTCCCGATCACCATCTTAAGGTCATATTTCTCGGCATGTGCATGGAGCGCTTCAAGCGCATCGGGATAAAGCTCATCATCGGCATCAAGAAAAGTGACATATTTTCCGGTTGCCACGTCAAGACCCGCATTGCGTGCGCTCGACAATCCGCCGTTCTCCTTCTCTATCAGTTTTATGCGCGGGTCGGTCTTGACATATCGTCGGCACATGGAATTGGAGCTGTCGGTCGATCCGTCGTCTACAAGCACCAGCTCCCAGTCCGAAAACGTCTGGGAGAGCACGCTACCCACGCTCTCCTGCAGAAAACCTTCGCCATTATAAACCGGCACTATCACGCTAACTTCCGCCATATCTTTCCGCTCACTTCGGCTACAAATTAACAACTTTTTCCCCGCCCGTGCAAAAATTCCTCACCAATAAATCAACGTGCCGTATCCCGGAGGATATATCAAAATTCAGAAATTGTAGGGACATGCCTTTGGC
>CAZUNU010000003.1:0-47853 GCA_964622105.1 uncultured Sangeribacter sp.
TTCTTTTTATTGACGTAATTATAAAACTCCTTGATGCCGAACATGTTGCCATGATCAGTCAAGGCTATGCCACGCATTCCGTCGGCGATAGCTTTATCTACAAGTTCAGGGATTGATGCCTTTCCATCAAGAAGGCTATATTGAGAGTGTACGTGCAAGTGTACAAAAGGAATCATGAGTAATCGTTTTATTCTGAAGGGTCAGGCCTTTGAATCGAGCAACAGCCGGTTTAAGAAAACAGCAGCTCTAAATGAATGCCAAAAAGCAATGGTTGCCGCTGTTTCTACTTCTGCAAAAATAATAAAAAAAACTCAATTAACTAAGTTTCCCCTCTTAATTTATATTAAGACCAAGGTTTGCGTATAGAAATCAAAAGTTTGATAAAAAGTTTTAAGGTTAAAGTAAGTCATGGTAATAACATTGGACATTGAAAGAAAGATGAGATATTTCGAGATTACATAGATGGAATATTACACTAAGGATTGAGTAGAACTGACTGTTTAATGTGATTTAAAAACTATGTTGAAGGGGTATGTCGTAAAACATATGGAGATTTGTTGATAATTTTAGAATATTAAATTAAATTTGAACCGACAAGTACCATTAATCTGTCTTCAGTCTTTTCTTCAAGTTTGAGTCTGACGCATGATTCTTACAAGAAGCTTTGATTCTAATAAGGAAGAGAGCGTATGTCATAATAGATAATACGGTGAAATTTAGGCCCATCGCTTTGCGATGTAGCATTGAATATCAAATGGGTATCCAAACGTGCCAATGGCATGTCCCTACAATTATTGAATTTTGACACACAATCAAGCTAACCGGGGAAGCAGAGATTCCAGAATAGAAGTATTCTAACGGGAATATTAACAGTGTAAGAGGGTTCATGATTAGAATCGACCGGAGGAAAAGGCAGGATGCAATGTTTAACCATCTAATACTTTTTTAGACTATGATTATCGGAATTCCCAAAGAGATTAAGAACAATGAGAACAGAGTAGGCATGACTCCTGCAGGTGTCAAAGAACTCATAAACCATGGGCATACGGTGTATGTGCAGCACACGGCAGGTGAGGGTTCAGGATTTCCTGATGAGGAGTATGTTGCGGTAGGAGCAACTGTTCTCCCTACAATCGAGGAGGTATACGATATCGCTGAAATGATTATCAAGGTCAAAGAGCCGATAGAGCCTGAGTATAAATTGATAAAGAAGAATCAAGTGGTGTTCACCTACTTCCACTTCGCTTCTGACAGGGAACTTACATTGGCTATGATCGAATCCGGAGCGGTTTGCATTGCTTATGAGACAGTTTTAGGTCCGCAAGGTGGACTTCCTCTTCTCATTCCTATGAGTGAGGTGGCAGGAAGAATGTCGGTTCAGGAGGGTGCTCGTTTCCTTGAGAAACCTCAGGGTGGCAGAGGTGTCTTGTTAGGTGGTGTTCCTGGAGTGAAGCCTGCTAAAGTGCTCGTGATCGGAGCCGGAGTAGTCGGTCGTAACGCTGCCTTGATGGCTGCCGGTTTGGGTGCCGACGTTACTATTACAGATATATCACTGCCTACACTTCGCCATCTTGCTGAAGTTATGCCGGCAAATGTGAAGACTCTCTATTCATCACGCCATAATATCGAAACTGAACTTCCGACTACCGATCTCGTGATAGGTTCAGTATTGATTCCGGGTGCCAAAGCACCCAAGCTGGTGACCAAAGATATGGTAGGCTTGATGAGAAAAGGCTCAGTGATGGTAGACGTGGCCATCGATCAGGGCGGTTGCTTCGAGACCTCTCATCCAACCACTCACTCTGAGCCGATATATGAGGTTAACGGTATCGTTCATTATGCAGTCACCAATATTCCGGGTGCTGTGCCCTACACATCTACATTGGCGCTCACCAATGCCACGTTGCCCTATGCCCTCAAACTCGCCGACCTCGGTTGGAAGGTGGCATGCAGTAAAGACGCCGGTCTTGCTGAGGGTGTAAACATTGAAGATGGCAAGGTGACTTATAAAGCCGTTGCTGAGGCTTGGGATCTTCCCTATGTGCCATTAGCTCTCTGAAATATGCTCAGTTTTAAAGATGCTGAGAGAAATTTATTGTAAAACATACTTGTTTTCGTTTTGAATGCGAAGTTTGGGGTGCTTCAATTTGCTCAATTAAGAAGCAATGGTTACTTTTGCATTTAAAATCCACATTTTTTCCCGTTGGGACGCATTTAAATGCCTCCCAACGGGAAAAAGAATTAATAAGTTTCCCAACATTTATGAAACGTTACATAGCAACAACCCTGCTTGCGGGAGCCATGCTTACCGCTGTAGGAGCTGAGAATGCACGATGGCTACGCGATGCAGCCATTTCTCCAGACGGCACAACTGTAGCCTTCACATATAAAGGTGATATCTTTACAGTTCCTGTGACCGGCGGCGAGGCACGCCAGATTACCTCTAACAACGCTTATGATGCCAAGCCCGTCTGGACTCCGGATGGTAGCCGCATTGTATTCATGAGCACACGTGAAGGATCAAGAGATATCTTCGTGACTTCTGCAAAGGGTGGCACTCCCAGACGCCTTACCACATCGAGCGGTTCGGAGCAGCCTCTTACATTCATTAATGATTCCACTCTTCTCTTCAATGCAGCTGATCTTCCGGGTCGCACCACAGCTCGCGCCCCATTTCAGACACAGCTCTATTCCATCAATATCAATCGTGAGTCGCCACGTCCAAAATTGTTCCTGTCGTTGCCTGTGGTTTCAGCATCTGCCAATGCCAAAGGGCAACTACTCTATCAAGACCGAAAAGGTGTAGAAGATGTGCTCCGTAAGCATGAGCGTTCATCAGGCACAGCCGACGTTTGGCTTTACAGCAACGGAGATTTCACTCAACTTACAGACTTCAATGGTGGTGATCAGTCGCCTGTTTGGGGTGAAGGGGATACATATTATTATATAAGTGAAAAAGATGGAACTTTGAACGTATTCGAAGGCAAACTCGGCAGTAAAGCTGACCGTCAGCTTACAAAATTCACCAAACATCCGGTTCGTTCACTCTCGTCTGCCAGAAATGGTTTGCTTGCCTTCTCTTGGGATGGCGACCTTTATACTATGCGTCCCGGTCAGGAGCCTCAGAAGCTTAACGTATTGGTTACTGCAGATGATTATGACCGAGATCTTGTGAAACGTTATGTATCCGGTGGCGCTTCAAATATTGCTGTTTCACCGGAAGGCAACGAGGTTGCTTTTATTCTCAGAGGTGAGCTTTATGTGACGTCTTCAGATTATAAGACAACCAAAAGAATAACCGACACGCCGGCCCAGGAGCGCTCGGCATCCTTTTCAGCAGATGGCCGCACTCTCGTATTCGATAGCGATGTTGACGGAATCTGGCAACTCTTCACGGCCAAGATAAAGGATGATAAGGAGAAGCAGTTTGCCTATGCTACAGACATCGAGATTGAACCCCTTTATAAGTGCGCCACTTCAGCAATGCGCCCCGTGTTCTCTCCCGATGGAAAGAAAGTTGCTTTCCTTGAAGACCGCACCACCCTTAAAGTGATTGACGTTGATACAAAGAAAGTAACAACCGTACTCGACGGTAAATACAACTACTCTTATTCTGATGGAGACATACCGTTTGTGTGGAGTCCGGACAGCGAGTATCTGCTTGTATCTTATATCGGCGAAGGAGGTTGGAATAATATAGATATCGCTCTTGTTAAGGCTGACGGCTCGGAAGTAGTGAATCTCACTGAGAGCGGTCATGCTGCCGGCAGTCCTCAATGGGCTCTCAATGGAAAGGCCGTAATGTTCACTACCGGTAAATACGGTATGAAGGCGCAAGGTTCCTGGGGTAATCAGGAAGACATTGTGATAATGGGTCTTGACGGCGAGGCTTGGGACGCTTTCAATTTTACGGAAGAGGAGGCTAAACTCGCTGCCAAAGAGGAATCAGAAAAGGAAGATTCCAACAAGGATAAAGACAGCAAGAAAGACAAGAAGGGAAAGAAAGATAAGAAGGAGGCTAAAGAGGTAAAGAAATCCGAGCCTCTTGATATTGCAAACCGCCGTTATCGCACCCGTCGTCTGACCAATCGCTCAGCCAGCATATGGGATTACTATCTCGACCCTAAGGGAGAGAAACTATATTATGTGGCCGGGGCTACCGAAGGTGGCTACAACGTCCACATGATAAACCTCAAGAAAGGTGAGAACAAGGTTTTACTCAAAGGTATAGCCGGTTCGCTTGTGCCTGATAAGAAAGGGGAGAACCTGTTCATAAATACCGGTAACGGTATCAAGAAGCTCAACCTTTCAAGTTCAGATGTAAAGGATATTGAATTTGAGGCTCCATATGACCGTAAACCCTCACTTGAGCGAGCTTACATCTTCGACCATATGGCCAAGCAAGTGGCTGATAAATTCTACGATGAGAATCTGCACGGTGTAGACTGGCAATACTATACAGATCATTATCGCGAATTCCTTCCTTATATCTCAAATAATGAGGATTTCGCTATCCTTCTTAGTGAGATTTTGGGTGAGCTCAACGCTTCTCATACAGGCGGCCGTTATTATGGCAATGGACCATCTCTTTATACCGCTTCATTGGGCGCTTATTTTGACGACAGTTATGCCGGTGAGGGTCTAAAGATTGCAGAGATTTTCCCACGCGGACCGTTGGCAACCAAAAAAGCTGATGTGAATGTAGGCGATGTGATTATGTCGATTGATGGCGTCACTATCGAACCTGACACTGATTACCTACCATTGTTGGAAGGAAAGGCCGGAAAGAAAGTAAGAATCGGAATCAGAAAGCCGGGTGGCCAGTTACATTTCGCAACTGTTAAACCGATCTCAACGGGCGTTCAGTCGCAGATGGCTTACGACAGATGGATTGAACACAACGAGCAGGTGGTTGACAGTATTTCCGGAGGTCGCATCGGCTACGTTCATATAAAAGGAATGGATGGCAACAGCTATCAGACAGTGTATGACCGTATCCTTGGCAAATATAGAAATTGCGATGCAGTGGTTGTGGACACTCGTCATAACGGTGGTGGCTGGCTCCACAATGACATTGCAGTGCTTCTCAATGGCAAAGAATACGTCACATTCAAACCCCGTGGCAGAGAAATCGGCCATGAGCCCTTCGCTCAATGGACAAAGCCTTCGGTAATGCTTGTTGACGAAAGCAATTACAGTGACGCACACGGCACACCTTACACCTATCAGTATCTCGGCATAGGTGATGTGGTAGGCGCACCTATTCCCGGAACTATGACCGCTGTATGGTGGGAAACACAGATTGATCCCACATTGATTTTCGGCATACCACAGGTGACCAACGTGGCGATGGATGGCACGGTGCTTGAGAATCATCAGTTGAATCCGGATGTGATCATATATAATGCCCCGGCTGACATAGAAAAGGGTGTTGATTCACAGCTTGAAGGTGCTGTTAGACATTTGATGAATAAAACGAAAAACAATAAAAAATGAAAAATCTAATAGTTTCTACTCTCCTTGGCCTGAGTGTTTTCTCTGCCGCAGCGATAACTCCCCTGTGGACAAGAGATGTGCGTATCTCTCCCGATGGCAAGCAGATCGCCTTCACATATAAAGGCGATATTTACACGGTGAGTACTCAAGGTGGTTCCGCACGACAGATCACTACCGGTGAATCTTATGAAAGTAATCCCATATGGTCGCCAAATGGTGACAAGATTGCTTATGCTTCCGACAAAAATGGAGGTCGCGACATTTATATTGCCGGTGTTGACGGATCAAATCCTCAGCGTCTCACCTTCAACTCTGCCAAACAGACTCCGGAAGGTTTTACTCCTGATGGAAAAAATGTAATATTCTCTGCTACAATACAAGATCCCGCTGATGGAGTGAATCCTCCGTTCGGCAGACTCAGTGAACTCTATACTGTGCCTGTCGAGGGTGGAAGGATTACCCAGATGCTCTCGACTCCGGCGGTAAACATCTCAGTATTGCCTGATGGTAAGATTCTCTTTGAGGATATCAAGGGTATGGAAGACAAATGGCGCAAGCATCATACCTCATCTGTGACGAGAGATATCTGGATCTACAATCCGGCTGACGGAAGCTTCAAGAATCTTACGGCTCATGCGGGTGAAGATCGTTATCCGGCTGCCAATGCTGCAAACGGTTCCTGGTATTTCCTCTCAGAAAGAGATGGAGATTCATTCAATGTGTATGAGGCACAGTCGATGACTCCCGGCACTCCTATCAAGAAACTTACAAATTTCTCCGGCAATCCTGTTCGTTTCCTCAGCATCGCTGATAATGGGACTATGGCTTTCACTTATGATGGAGAAATCTATACTATGGGTAAAGGTGGCCAACCCGTCAAGACACCTATCGATGTGAAAGAGGTAGTAGATGAAGAGGTCGCCACATTGCCGATCACAGGGGCTTCTGGTGCCACCATTTCTAAAGATGGCAAGCAGTTGGCTTTCACCGTGAGAGGAGAGGTTTTCGTTACTTCATCAGAGTATCCGTCAACAAAGCAGATTACCCATACACCCGCTATGGAGGGTGAACTTTCCTGGGGTGCCGATGGTCGCACACTCTATTACTCCTCATTGAGAGATGGGAATTCAAATATCTACAAGGCTTCAATCGCTCGCAAAGATGATCCAAATTTCTCAAACGCAACCCTTATTGATGAGGTAGCTCTGTTCCCCAATGATGGCATCGACAGAAATCATCCGTTGATTTCTCCTGATGGCAAGAAGATGGCTTTTATTTATGATCGCAACCGTCTGATGGTTATGGATCTTGCCTCAAAGAAGGTTACTTCACTTACTGATGAGCCTTTCACCAATTATCGTAATGGTAGCGCCGATTTCTCCTGGAGTCCGGATAGCAAACGCCTTGTGATGACAATCGCGAATCCAAGTCATGAACCATACGGAGATATCGCTATCATTGATGCCACAACCGGAGAGATTACTCCCGTGACACGCACGGGCTACTTTGATGAAAGTGCGCGTTGGAGTCCTGATGGCAATGCTGTCCTTTGGTTGTCGGAGCGTTATGGCATGAGAAACCATGCTTCATGGGGTTCGGAATATGATGTGATGATGGCATTCCTCAACAAGGAGGCTTACGACAAGTTCCGTCTTTCGGAAGAGGATTATGCTCTCCAGAAGGAAGTGGAAGATCAGCAGAAGAAGGCGGCAGCTAAAAAGAAGACTGACGATGCCGATAAGAATACAAAGAAGAAGGGTAGTAAATCAGACAAGAAAGATCAGAAAGATAATGCGGAAGCAAAAGAGGAATCTTCAAAGCTGATTGCTATTGAACCCGGAATAGAGGACCGAACTGTTCGTCTGACCCCCAACTCTACCCAGATTTCGGATTTTGCACTTTCAAAAGATGGAGAGACTCTTTATTATCTCGCAGCCTATGAAGGTGGCTATGATCTCTGGAAAGCAAATCTGCGTAAAGGCGACGTTTCTATTGCCAAGAAGCTTGGCGCCTCTGGCAGCATAGAGACTGATAAAGACGGCAATCTTTATATCCTTGGTCGTCAGGCCAAGAAATTCAATCCTAAATCTTCAGATTTGAAAAACATCTCCGTTTCCGGCAAGGTCAAGATTGACCGTGCTAAAGAACGAGAGGCAATGTTTGACTATATGAAGCGCGAGGCCCGGGAGAGATTCTATCTTCCTGAGATGCCTGTGGATTGGGAAAGCTATACTGAGAACTATCGCAAGTTCCTTCCTCACATCAATAATAACTACGACTTTGCCGACATGCTCGGCGAGCTCCTCGGCGAATTGAACGTATCGCACTCCGGTGGCCGTTATTCAGACGCAGGTGCAAAGGAGCAGACCGCTTCATTAGGCCTTCTGTTTGATATGACTGATAATGGTCAGGGCCTTATCATAGATGAGGTTTTGGCTGGAGGACCGTTTGATCGAGCCACCACTCAAGTAGCGAAAGGCGATGTAGTGACTGCAATTAACGGTGAGAAAGTGACAGCTGATTCCGACTGGTCGAAACTTCTTAATGATCAGACAAGGAAGAAAACGCTCGTATCTTTCCGCAATCCGAAGACAGGAAAGGAATGGGACGAAGTGATACTGCCTATTTCAAACGGTGCTGTTAATAATCTTCTTTATAACCGTTGGATTAAGCACAACGAGCAAGAGGTAGAGAAGCTTTCCAATGGTCGTTTGGGCTACGTTCATATCAAGTCTATGGATGATGGTAGTTTCCGTAAAATATACTCCAAACTCCTTGGTGAATATATTGATAAGGAGGGTATCGTGATTGATACACGCTGGAACGGTGGCGGACGTTTGCACGAGGATATTGAAGTGCTGTTCAGTGGCGATAAATATGTGACTCAGGAGATTCACGGTCGTAAATCATCGGAAATGCCTTCAAGAAGATGGAACAAACCGAGCATCATGATAATTTGTGAGGCTAACTACAGTAATGCACATGGCACACCTTGGGTTTATAAGCACAAGAATCTTGGTAAACTCGTCGGTATGCCGGTACCCGGTACAATGTCGAGTGTCAACTGGATAAGGATGCAAGATCCGTCGATGGTATTCGGCGTGCCGGTTGTTGCATTCCGTACTAACGAGGGAGTGGTTCTTGAAAACACTCAGCTTGAACCTGATGTGAAGGTAGCTAATACCCCAGAAGAGCTTGCCAACGGCATCGACCGTCAGCTTGAGGTAGCCGTGAAGACAATCTTAAACGATATCGATGCTAAGAAATAATCTATAGTTCTAAAAACAATAGGGTAGACGCTTCAGAGAATAAGCTGAAGCGTCTATCTTTTTTTATACTTGGATATTTCATCTTTTTGACAGCGCAGACTGAGGATTTTATCATTTTATTTGGAGATGTGTGGAAAAATGTCTAAATTCGCATAAAAATAACACAACTATTATTATTCTGATTAATGAAAGACTCACGTATACTTCTCGCGGATGAATATCCCGATTATCCTGAATTCAAAGAGGGAATACGTCGTGCCCCGGATAGAGGCTATACCCTTACTCAAGAAAAAACTATCACTGCATTAAAGAACGCATTGAGATACCTGCCTGAAAGCCTGCATGAGAAAGCTGCTCCGGAATTTCTGGAGGAGTTGCGCACTCGTGGTAGAATCTATGCATACAGATGGCGACCGGAAGGCGATTTGAAAGCGAAACCCATCGATGAATATAAAGGAAAATGTCTGGCGGGAAAAGCCTTTCAGGTAATGATTGATAATAATCTGTGTTTCGATATAGCTCTTTATCCTTATGAACTCGTAACATATGGAGAGACCGGCCAGGTATGTCAGAACTGGCTTCAATATCATCTTATAAAGAAATATCTGGAGGAGATGACTGATGAACAGACTTTGGTAGTTGAATCAGGTCACCCACTGGGACTATTCCCGTCGAAGAAAGATGCTCCGAGAGTGATTATCACCAATGCCATGATGGTAGGCATGTTTGACAACCAACACGATTGGCATGAAGCCATGCAGATGGGTGTGGCCAACTATGGCCAGATGACTGCCGGCGGATGGATGTATATCGGTCCACAAGGTATAGTGCACGGCACTTTCAACACACTTCTCAACGCCGGCCGCATGAAGCTTGGAGTTCCGCAGGATGGTGATCTTAAGGGTCATCTGTTCGTATCGTCGGGTCTTGGTGGCATGAGCGGTGCTCAGCCGAAAGCAGCAGAGATCGCCGGTGCCGCTGCAATAGTTGCTGAAGTGGATCTTTCGAGAATCGAGACTCGTAAAAACCAGGGCTGGGTACAGGAAGTGACAGACAGTATTCCTGAAGCATTCCGCTTGGCTGAAGAAGCTGTTAAAGAGAATCGTCCTATTTCTATTGCATATCACGGTAATGTGGTGGATCTTCTTGAATATGCAGTTGAGCACGATAAGAAAGTTGAATTGCTTAGCGATCAGACTTCCTGCCACGCAGTTTACGAAGGTGGTTATTGCCCTGCCGGACTGACATTTGAAGAGCGAACAGCACTTCTTCATGATAATCCTGAAGAATTTAAAAAGAGGGTAGACGAGTCGCTCCGTCGCCATTATGATGCTATTAAGGCTTTGGTTGGCAAAGGCACTTATTTCTTCGACTATGGCAATTCATTCATGAAAGCCATATATGATGCAGGCGTAAAGGAGATTTCACGCAATGGCATAGATGAGAAAGACGGATTCATCTGGCCCTCATACGTAGAAGACATCATGGGTCCGATGCTATTTGATTACGGTTACGGTCCGTTCCGTTGGGTTTGCCTCAGCGGTAAGCATGAAGACCTTGTTAAAACAGATAAGGCTGCGATGGAGTGCATCAATCCTGACAGGAGAGGTCAGGACCGCGATAACTACAATTGGATACGTGATGCTGAGAAGAACGCACTCGTTGTCGGCACCCAGGCCCGAATTCTTTATCAGGATGCTTTGGGGCGTATGAACATTGCGTTGAAATTCAATGAGATGGTTAGAAACGGAGAGGTTGGTCCGATAATGCTCGGTCGCGATCATCATGATGTAAGCGGCACAGATTCACCTTTCCGCGAGACCTCCAATATCAAGGATGGTTCAAATGTGATGGCTGATATGGCTGTACAGTGTTTCGCGGGCAACTGTGCACGAGGCATGAGCCTTGTTGCCCTTCATAACGGTGGTGGAGTAGGTATCGGTAAATCGATCAACGGTGGTTTTGGAATGGTATGTGACGGTTCCGAAAGAGTTGATGAGATCCTGCGCAATGCCATGTTGTGGGACGTTATGGGCGGTGTTGCCCGACGTTCCTGGGCGCGAAATGAAAATGCAATGTCTACAGTGAAAGAATGGAATGAGACTCAAGCCGAGAACGGCTTTGTCATCACAGAGCCTTTCATTGCAGACGAAGCATTCCTGACAGACTTAGTTAAGAAATAACCCAAAATACCAGACAATAATCTAATTAGAAAAACGATATGAATCAGATAATAGAATGTGTACCCAATTTCAGTGAGGGACGCGACCATGAGAAAATTGAGAAAATCGTAGAATGTTTCCGTGGTAAAAAAGGTGTGAAACTCCTTGATTACTCAAACGACGAGAACCATAACCGTCTTGTCGTGACTGTAGTTGGAGAGCGCGAACCCCTCAAGGCTGCCGTACTTGAGGCAGTAGGTAAGGCTGTTGAATTGATAGACCTCACAAAGCATCAAGGTCAGCATCCCCGTATGGGTGCCGTAGATGTAATCCCCTTTATACCCGTGCGTAATTCAAGCATGGAGGAATGCATCGAACTCTCGAAAGAAGTCGGTGCCGCTATTGCTGATATGTATAGTTTCCCGGTATTCTTGTATGAGAAATCAGCTACAGCTCCTCATCGCGCTAATCTCGCCGCTATCAGGAAAGGTGAGTTTGAGGGAATGGCTGAGAAAATCAAGCAGCCGGAGTGGGCTCCCGATTTCGGTCCGGCGGAGCGTCACGCCACAGCTGGCACAGTAGCTGTGGGTGCGCGCATGCCTTTGGTAGCTTACAACATAAATCTTAATACAAATCGCCTTGACATTGCAAGCGACATAGCTAAGAAAATACGCCATATCAATGGAGGCTATCGTTTCGTGAAAGCTATGGGCGTAGATTTGGCTGACAGAGGCATTGTTCAGGTATCAATCAACATGACTGATTTCACAAAGACTGCTCTTTACAGAGTGTTTGAGACCGTAAGATTCGAGGCTCGACGCTGGGGCGTAACAATCGCAGGTAGTGAGATCATTGGCCTCGTACCTATGCAAGCACTTCTTGACACTGCAGAATACTACCTTGGTCTTGAAGATTTCAGCATCAATCAGGTGCTTGAGTCACGAATCATGGAAGAATGATGGGAAACCTAAAAATAAAAAATGTAACCATAGTCACTCCTGAGGGTAAAGAAGCTCTCAAGGGTGACCATATGGGTGAGCTGAAAGTGGTTAAGGATGGATACATCATTATCACGGAAGGCACAATATCATACGCCGGACCGATGCATGATGCACCGGCCACTCGTCCTGACGAGCACTATGAAGAGATCGACGCTCACGGAAATGTGGCATTGCCCGGATTTGTTGATTCCCACACTCATTTGATTTTCGGAGGTTTCCGTCCGGATGAATTCAGCTGGCGCCTCAAGGGGGAATCTTACATGTCGATAATGGAACGCGGTGGAGGAATACAGTCAACTGTAAACGCTACAAGAGAGACTTCTGTTGAGGAATTGAAGAAACGTGCCCAGTGGTTTATCGACCGTATGAGTGAAATGGGTGTGACTACTGTTGAGGCAAAGAGCGGATACGGTCTTGATTCAGAGACTGAGATGAAGATGCTTGACGCCATTTCAGAACTAAATGAGCAACCGGATCAGAAGGTGGAACTTATTGCCACATTCTTAGGGGCTCACGCAGTTCCGAAAGAATATGCGGGACGCACAAAAGAATACGTTGATTTGATCATCAACGAGATGCTTCCAAAAGCCAAAGGCAAAGCCAAGTTTTGCGATGTCTTCTGCGAAAAGAACGTCTTTGAACTTGAGGATTCAAGAAGACTCCTTGAGGCTGCTGAGGCAATGGGTTACTCTATTAAACTCCATGCAGATGAAATCGTAACCTTGGGTGGCGGAGAACTAAGTGCTGACTTGGGCGCAGTCTCTGCCGATC
Source organism: uncultured Sangeribacter sp. (assembly GCA_964622105.1). Classification (GTDB taxonomy): domain Bacteria; phylum Bacteroidota; class Bacteroidia; order Bacteroidales; family Muribaculaceae; genus Lepagella. The sequence continues at coordinate 12,700 of CAZUNU010000003.1, forward strand.
ATCTTCTTCATATAAGCGAAAAGGGAATCGAGATGATGGCAGACAAGGGGGTAGTGGCAACATTGCTTCCCCTTACGGCTTTTGCCTTGAAGGAGCCCTATGCTCCGGCGCGAAAATTCATTGACGCGGGAGCAGCTGTGGCATTAGCCACTGACCTGAATCCCGGGAGCTGTTTCTCAGGTTCTATTCCTTTGACTATCGCCCTTGCCTGCATCTATATGAACATGAGCATAGAGGAGACAATCACAGCGTTGACTCTCAATGGGGCAGCCGCGGTGGGTCTTGCAAAAGAAATCGGTAGCCTTGAACCCGGGAAAAGAGGTGATGTAGTACTTCTCGGAAGCGATAATTACCATATACTTCCCTATTACGTCGGAATGAACTGTGTGAAGACCACAATCCGTAACGGCAAGATAGTGGCTCAAAACCCTTGATGCCTCTTGCGGGAAAAAGACCATAAAAATTTAACCATTATCATTATATCATGAAACTGACAGAATTGACTATAAACGGTTTTCTGGAGAAAACCTATGGAAGTGATCCGGTGCCCGGTGGTGGTAGCATTTCAGCATTATGTGGCTCATTGGCTGCTTCACTTGGCCAGATGGTGACAGCTCTTACAATCGGCAGAAAGAAATATGCCGATGTGGAGGAGGATATGCTCCGTCTGGCTCCGGAAATGGAGGAGGCAAGAAATAAATTTGTGAATTTTATTGATGAGGATGCGGCGGCTTATCAGGTGGTGTTTGATGCGTTCAAGCTTCCCAAGGAAACCGACGAAGAGAAGGCCGCCAGAAAAGAGGCTATTCAGAAAGCAACTCTTGCTGCTGCGCTCGTACCATTGGAAGTGGCCCGCACAGCAGTAGGTATCATGGATGGTATTCAGGAGATTGCCGTGAAAGGAAATAAAAACGCTATCACAGACTGTTGCGTAGCCATGATGTGTGCGCGTACAGCCGCATTCGGTGCTATTCTCAACGTAAGGATAAACCTTGCAAGTCTCGATGATAAGGAAGTGGCTCAGGAATTGGAAAACGAATGTATGGCACTTCACGACGAAGCTGAGATAAAAGAGGCTGCTTTACTTAACACGGTAGTAATCTAAAGTCATGGCGAAACTTGAAACTTATGCCATAGGTTCAAGTCTGTTGACCTATGACTTGATAGAGAAAATACTGCGTGATGAATCTATTCTCACCCTCTCGGATGAGGCAGTGGAAAAGATTCAGAAATGCCGTGATTATCTTGATAAAAAAGAGGAAGATCTTTCCAAACCAATCTACGGAGTCACCACCGGTTTCGGTTCGCTTTGCAACCGCACCATCTCCAAAGATCAGCTTTCTACACTTCAGGAAAATCTCGTTAAGAGCCATTCCTGTAGTGTGGGTACTCCCGTTGCACCCATCGTGGTAAAGCTGATGCTTCTGCTTAAAGCCCATGCGTTGTCAATGGGATTCAGCGGTGTGCAGGTTAAGACCGTTAAGCGTATCATAGACTTTTATAATAATGGAGTTTATCCAATCGTTTATGATCGTGGCTCTCTGGGAGCGTCAGGTGACCTTGCGCCTTTAGCCAACTTGTTCCTGCCGCTTATCGGTGAAGGTGAGGTGATATACGAAGGAAAGAAATATTCCGGCAAGGAGATTCTTGATAAATTTGGTTGGGAGCCTATCAGACTTCAATCAAAAGAGGGACTCGCTCTGCTTAACGGCACTCAGTTCATGAGTTCCAACGGCATCAAAGCACTGATCGACGGATGGCATTTGGTGAATTGTTTCGACATGTTCGGAGCTATGAGCCTTGAGGCTTACGATGGAAGAATCGAACCTTTCTGGGATTGCCTTCAGCAAGTGCGTCCTCACCCCGGACAGATTGAGACGGGAGAAGTGTTCCGTCGCATATTGAAAGGAAGTGAGATTATAGAGCATGAAAAAGAGCATGTGCAAGATCCTTATTCCTTCAGATGCATCCCTCAGGTGCATGGAGCAGTGAAAGATGCAATGCATCATGTCACAGAGGTTCTTCACATTGAAATCAATTCAGTCACAGATAATCCTACTGTCTTCCCTGACGATGATCTTGTGGTAAGTGGTGGCAACTTCCATGGAGAGCCTATTGCTTTGGTGTTTGATTATATGGGGGTAGCTCTTCATGAACTTGGAAATATCTCCGAGCGTCGTGTGGCCCAGCTGATCGACGGTAAACGAGGATTGCCGGAATTCCTTGTAGCTAAACCGGGACTTAACTCCGGATTCATGATACCCCAATATGCTGCAGCATCTGTGGTGAGCCAGAACAAGATGTATGCTTGGCCGGCATCATGCGATTCAATCGTGAGCTCCAATGGCCAGGAAGATCTTGTTTCCATGGGTGCTAATTCAGCAACAAAACTACATAAGATTGTCGACAATCTCAAGATCATAGCTGCTATAGAGCTAATGAATGCTGCTCAGGGCATTGATTTCCGTAGGCCGCTAAAGTCTTCACCAATGATCGAGAAGGTTATGCAGGATTATCGTAAGGTAGTGCCGTTTGTAGAAGACGATGTCGTTATGCAGGAATACATAGCCAAGACCCGTGAATTCCTTGAGAATTATGACATAGTTGTTGAATAAGAATCACTTTCAGATTAAGAACAATCAAAGGTTGTGGAGTTGCAACCACTATCGGATTACTGAAAATATGAAGCCGGATACTGAATTTATTGCAGTATCCGGCTTTAAATTGGAAATTTTTTATAATTTTGTGACGTGAGAGGCTCTGATGCCCTGAAAAAGTTATGAAAAAATTAATATCAACCTATGTAGCTTTATCATTGGCTACCTTAATAATGTTTATTACCATGGCTTGTAGCTCAACTTCAAAGGCAACGCAGACAGTAGGACAGGTAGAGACAGTTAGTCCGGAACAATTCAAGCAGGGGCTTGAGGCGGGAGAAGTACAACTCCTGGATGTAAGAACGGCCGAAGAATACGCAGAGGGACATCTTAAAGGTGCTGTCAATATTGATGTGCAGGAACCAGATTTTCAAGCAGAGAGTTCAAGGGAATTGCAGAAAGATAAGAAGGTCTATGTATATTGCCGAAGTGGCAGACGCTCCCTTCTTGCCGGGGAAATGCTTGCAAAAGATGGCTATACAGTTGTGGATCTTGATGGAGGCATCCTCAGCTGGATCAAGTCAGGATATCCTGTTGTGAAATAATCCCCTGTTATCAAGTTTCAACGTGGTAATCATGTGAAGTAACAAATGCTTCATTTATTATACAAGGCAACGCCTGTTTCCCTGGCAAAGACCAGAAAACAGGCGTTGCCTTGTATAATAAGATTATTTGCCATCACGTATTTCAACCCGACGGATCTTACCGCTTATCGTTTTAGGCAATTCTTTTACGAATTCTACAATTCGGGGATATTTGTAAGGAGCCGTTACATGCTTAACATGATTTTGAATCTCCTTAATGAGAGCTTCAGGATTCTCCAGAGCTTGCTCTTCGTATTCATGCGCCAATACGATGGTAGCTTTCACAACCTGGCCACGGATTTCATCCGGAACACCGGTGATGGCACACTCCACTACAGCCGGATGGGTCATCAAAGCGCTTTCAACCTCGAATGGACCGATGCGGTAGCCTGATGACTTGATTACATCATCCTTGCGGCCCACAAACCAATAGTAGCCATCTTCATCACGCCATGCCACATCACCTGTGTGATATATGCCCTCGTCATATGCTTCCTTTGTGAGTTCCGGATCGTGAAGATATTCCTTAAAGAGACCTAAGGGTTTTCTATCACCGACTCTTACGATAATTTCTCCCTGCTCACCATCTTCGGCGTGACGCCCATCATTAGTGATCAGGTCAATATCATACTCCGGTCCTTTCTTGCCCATTGACCCCGGTTTAGGTTCAAGCCAAGGATAAGTGGCAATAGTCAAGGTTGTCTCTGTCTGGCCGAAACCTTCCATAAGTTTTATTCCGGTCAATGCTAACCATTCCTCATATACGCTCGGATTCAATGCCTCACCTGCGATGGTGCAATATTGAAGTTTGGAGAGATCAAATTTTGAAAGATCCTCACGGATGAGGAAACGGAAGATGGTGGGAGGTGCACAGAGCGATGTGATACCGAATTCATGAATCTTGTGGAGAACATCAACCGGCTCGAATTTTTCAAAATCGTAGACGAACACGTTGGCTCCGGCAATCCATTGACCATAGAGCTTTCCCCAAACAGCTTTTCCCCAACCTGTGTCGGCCAAAGTGAGGTGAAGACTATCTTTATTAAGATTATGCCAATAAGAAGCTGTGATGATATGACCAAGCGGATACGTATAGTCGTGCGCTACCATCTTTGGTTGACCGGTTGTGCCGGATGTAAAATACAACAATGAGACATCTTCATTACTGTTGACGTTCTCCGGACGCACAAATGGCTTGGCTTCTTCAATACATTTGTTGAAATCATACCAGCCATCCGGAACGAGTGGCCCCGTTGAGACGAGAGCCTTGACACTCGGGCAATCAGGCATGGCTTTCTCTATATGATCGATCACAACCTTATCGCCTGTGCAGACTATGGCTTTGATATCAGCTTTCTGACAACGGTATTTCACATCCTTCTCCGTTAAGAGGTGAGTAGCGGGAATTACTGTGGCTCCAAGTTTATGTAGTGCAACGATCGAGAACCAGAACTGATAATGGCGCTTGAGGATAAGCATCACCATGTCTCCTTTGCCAATTCCTATTGATTGGAAAAAAGAGGCGGTCTTATCACTCTCCCTCTTGATGTCTGCAAAAGTGAACTGTATCTTTTCCCCCTTGTCGTTTGTCCAAAGCAGGGCAGGGCGATCAGGTTCTTTCTCAGCCCAGGCATCTACCACATCATATCCGAAATTGAAATTATCAGGCACGTTGACATGGAAATTCTCCATGAAGTCCTCGTATGAGTCAAACTCAGTTTTATCAAGAAATTTTTCAAGCATATTTAGAGAATCTTCGATGAGCAAAATATTCAATTTCACCTCACCGGATTTTTATTTGCAACCTATAAGTATTGAAATTAAATTATGTGGGCAATATCATGAGATGATTGCTAACATTTTAACTCTCTTGCCTTCAAGGGCTCTCAGCCCATGAGGCTTTTTCGCGTCAAACATTATGCTGTCGCCTTTATGGAGCACGTTGACTTTTCCCGCAATGGTTATCTCCAGAGTACCTTCCACAACATAATTGAATTCCTGACCCTCATGCGTATTAAGCACTTGTTCACGTCCGTCGTCATGTGGCTCAACTGTCACAAGAAATGGTGCCATCACGCGATGCTGGAAACCGGCGGCCAAATCCTGATAGCTATATGCACCGGTGCGCTCAACCTTAATGCCTTGACCGGCACGCGTGATATAATATGAATGCATGGTTGGCTCACTTCCAAACATGAGTGCGGTCATCTCAACTCCAAATTCCGAAGAGAGTTCGTGAAGAAAGCTTACCGGGATATCTACCGTTCCGCTTTCGTATTCAGCAAGAGTGTGGGGAGATATGCCACATCGGGCAGCCATCTCTTCGCGATCCATATCAAGCGCGTCACGTAATCCTCTAATCCGTTCGGCAATCTGTTGAATAAAATCCATATGTGATGTGATTATGTTGTTATCGATTGGGTGGCAAGTGGAATAGAAATGGAGATGCTATTATAAAACTCGCCAAACCATTATTTGAGATGAGATTTTCATCATAATTGCAAAATTATTAAAATTTGGTGATAATTGCTATATTTTACATCAATTTCCGGTGATAAAAACTGCTCTCGTGTGCTGAAAAGAAATTCAGCATACGAGAGCAGTTGAGTTTAAAACCTAAATAATTAAAACGAAGAGTTGATAATAATAATTTTCGGATGCCTTGTTAGTCACATCAGTTCCTCAGGATTCCTGAAGAAGAGGAATTGCTTGTGTTGAGTTCACCTACATCGCGGAGTTTCTTACCATAATTGAAAGTATATGTCACCGCAATGCTTAAATTTGCGTGCCTGAAAATGTCGTATGCCAAGAAGGAGCGGTCGTAATACTCTGACGTGAAATATTGTTTATGGCTATTCCAATTCCAACGGGCAAAATCCTTGGCCGTTACTCTTACATTCCAGTTCTTGTTAGCCCATCCTGCTACCAGATAGTAGTTGCACTTATCCTTATATAGATCGCCAACCATGAAGCCATCACTATAAGTCAGGGGTCCGGAATAAGAGGCATTGAAATAGAAATCCCGTAGCCAATATGAGGCTCTGAAGGTATATCCGAATGAGGAACGGGTGTAACCATACGGTTTCCCGTTGCGTGCTGTGTAATCAGAGAGGGTTCCACTTAGCATGAGAGAGCGGTTGAAAAGGTAGACTCTACTTGATACACCGTATCTTATGATATAATAGGATCCCAAAGGCTGGCTGATATATCTGATCATTCTGTTGCCGTCAGGCTTATAGTCGTAGACAAACCTGTCAAACAGATTCCATATATTACCAAATATCTGAATGTATCCTTGTCTTGATGGAATCCAGCTGTAGGCCAATGATGCAGATAGATTGGGGCTCGGTTTTAAGTCAGGATTGCCCGTGTAGCTCATAAGATGGTTTGACTCAATTATCGCTTCGCTCATGTAAGAGGCATTGGGGGCCCAGGAAGAGTATTCGAAGCTTGCGTTAAACCGATGTTTCTTTCTGAGAAGATAAGAAAGGGAGAGCTCGGCAAGGGGAGTATTTGTAGTTGAGGTTAATCCATTGAAACGATTAATATCCCAAATCCATCCGAAATCCATCTCACCATAGAACCCTCCGGAGGTGAGCGAATACGTCAAACCGGCCTTATAACGTTGATCCTTAGTCTTGTCATAATTATCAGCGCTGCCGGAGTAGCGTGTGCGGTGATTATCATATTGGCCCGAAAAGTAGGCTGTGAGTGAGCCGGCTTTATTGAAGTTTCTGTTTAAATTCAAGTAACCGGATAGCTTGCTTGTGTGATCATCAGCATTATTTATGACAGGTTGGAATGAATTCTGCGTATAAATGCTATTTTGTTCAGTATATGATAAGATATAAGTAGGAGTAAAAGTGAGTGAAAACTCTCGCGGTAGCTTAAAGAAATATGAACCGTTGAAATTAAAAAACTTCTCTTTCTTACTGGCGTCAGAAGTGAAAGAGGAATTAGGAAAATCCTCCGGTATATAGGTCACATCTCCTTCTTGCCGTGAAATGGGTTTATCAGTGATACCTCCGGATATTGTAGTACGGGCAGTAATATCAGTCGAACTGTAAGTTGCCTTGAAACTCAATCTTCCGGATTCCTGTTTCTCCCTCGAGCTTGTGGTATTTGAAAGGCGCTCTATGGTCTTCAAAGAGCCATCCGCTTGGGGGAACCGATAAGTTTCAGTCGTTTTAGTGCCATTATGGTAGAAGTCGTTATGCTGACCGTAAGCTGCGAGATCATATGTCATGCTTTTGTATTGGAAACGTACGTTGCCCGTAGCCTCCGGGTCATCTATATTCAGGCTATCATATGCACCAATTTTTACGTAACCTCCATAAATGTATTTCTCCATTATGAAATTTATCACGTATTTCTCTCCCATAAATCTTGGATCAGTAGGAGCCTCAAGATATTCCACCCGTTTTACGTCCTGCATATTCATGTTTTTAAGATCCTGACCGTCTGCCGCAAGAAAATCAATGAATAATTTCACAGGTTTTCCGGTGAGAGTTTCAAGAGAGCCGGTATTGGAAAGTTGTATTTGTGGAATACCCATCTGCTCCAAAAGTTCAATACCGCTCATAGATGTGTTTTTCTGTCGCTGGAGAGGCACAAAGATTGTACGGTCGGGTTCCATACGCACATTATCTGCCAAAACGTTGACGTTGTTAAGGTCGATGACGTTAGTGTTGATACGCAGGTTGCCTAAATCCGGGTCAGTAAAATTCATGATTCTTGTTTTGTAGCCTGTGGAGCTTATTTTGGCAACGACAGGATTACGGTCGCAGGGAATTCGGAAAGCCCCTTCCTTATCAGTAATGGCATATGTCAAGACAACAGAATCCTTTGGATTGAGGAGTAGTATTGTAGCGTGAGCGACAGGCTCGTCATATTCATTTATTAAAACGCCGGAGTAGCGGTATTTACCTTTCTGTAAAGCTTCAATAAGAATATTGCCTTTTTTCTCACTCATTGTGATAGGATTCCTTGCTATAATCTCTTTGAGGGCTTCCTTCAAATTATCAGTTGAGACAGTGGCTGATGTCTTGTAGTCTTCAAGTTCATTGTAGATGAACGTGATTTTAGCATCAGGATTATCCTTTATTATTTTGGTCAGAGCTTGGGCTACAGGAGTATCCTTGAATTTATAGTCATATCGGGCTGCAACGGCAGACAAAGTGAAGGCTACCATCGCAAATATCATGGAAAAGCGTTTCATATCAATAGTCAGTTATAGTATCTTCTTTAAGGAAGAGATTAATTCGGTCGAAAGAATTCAATTGTTCAATAAGGTCTGTTAGATCAGTTCTTGAATCCCACTTCAAGAACAGACGCACTTCCTTTGATTGAGGATTCTTCAGATCTACCTTAACATTATAATATGGAGACGCCTCCTGAAGAATGTTGTAAAGCGTTTCGTTCTCAAACACTATGATAGTGTCGTTCCGTGTGGCCGACTGCATACTTTTATCCTCTAAGTTCAGGTGATTGGTGATTGGAGCTGTTTGTGTAGCAGCTATCTCATTCTTCTTAATATGCTGATTAGATAAAGACACACCAACCACAATAATTGAGCAAGATGCAATGATCAGACCTACGACTGCTGCAATTTTCCTATTGCCGAGCCATGAAAAGAGTGATCTTTTACGATGCCTGTTCTCAAATAACTCCCATTGCTTTGCGATCTCCTCATTATTCAGGTCTGAGTCTTTAATGAAAGATCCGGCGCGTGAAGCACACATCATCCGGTAAAGTTCCCTATTTTCCGGATCTGCCAAAAGAGCCTGAAGTTCCGATTCCGAAAATTGATTGGGATGCTCAACGGCTTCAATAAGTTTATCAAGATTGTCCATTCAGTTTGGTTTTAATAATATTTAATGCATGACGCAGATGTTTGTATATAACCCTCTCTCCCGTACCAAGGATCTGTGAGATTTCAGCAGCCGATTTGCCATCCTGGTATCTGAGTTGATACACTTCGCGACATTTGGCCGGCATTTCGCTTATACATTGTCGGATAAGTTCAATAGTTTCCTTATCCGGCCAATCTTCAAATGACTCGATCTCATTATTTTCAAGTAAATAAAGCTTGCGAAACTTCTCGCGGATGTCAAGTGCTTTCAACCGGTTAAGACAACGGTTTCTAACACTCACCATAAGATAGCCCGGATCCGGTTTTTTATCCGGGGGATCATTCAGGATTGTGGCAAACACGTCGTGCACTATATCGTGAGCCGCTTCCCGGTCATGGAGCATCGCAGACGCAAGAGAATGCATCTGCCGATAATTCATTTTGAAGAGGGTCTCTATGTCTTTTCTGTCGTTCATACATTATTAAAGACAATCAGGAATAAGAATTTTGCACCTTCCTGCCAAAATTTTTTTTAATTTTGGGTTGAGTTTTATGGAGTTCATGTGTCCAAGTAACGTATGCACAACAAAAATGACATAGAGAAGCTTTTTAAATCTAACTTCAGTCGGATGTTAAGAGTGGCGGTTGCGATACTTCATGATGAAGATATAGCACGTGACATCATACATGGAATTTTCGCCTCCTTAATGGAGTCTACTGATCTCTCGCTGATATCTACAGGTTACCTTGTGACAACCACGAAAAACCGGTGCCTTAATCATATCCGTGATCTTGGCCTTAGGCAAAGGATACTGAATAGGATATTCATTGAAAACGAAGATTATGAACGGGAGGAATGGCCTGATGAAGAGACGATAAACCATATTAATGAGATAATTCAGGATCAGCTGAGCGAACAGTCGAGAAAGATTATTGAGTTGAGATTTGAAAAAGGAATGAAATTCTCTGAGATAGCTACGGTGATGGGTATCAGCGAGACGGCTGTCTATCGTCATTTAAGCAACGGACTAAACACACTTCGAAAAAACTTAAATAAATATGAATAATTTCGACAAAATTCTTGAATTCTTAGATCATCCGGACAATTATGGTGAAGAAGAGATATCCGAACTCCTTTCTGACAAGGAAACCAGGTCTCTTTATCACCTTCTGTGTGAGACTGAGTCAACTGTTAAGTTGAAGGAGGTGAAGGATATTGAAAGTGAATGGATGAAATTTGCCTCATCTCAGGCGATGGTTAATAATAACCCGGAGGATTGCAATTTAATATCTCATAAAAAACAGGAGAATACCCCTGCCAAAGGCTTTAAAGCTTCAGCTTTCCATTTCTTTATTACAAAAAGAAAAGCTGCTTCAGTAATTATTGTTTTTGTTATTTCTATAGCTGCAGTTGCAGCAGGAATCGGAATTTCAAGAATAAAAAAGAATAAATCTGATATTCATACAGCTGTCACTCTCCCTTCTACTGTGGCTCCAACTGAAAGAATTTCGAAAGATGGAGTTGTGAATTTGGCAGACAGTATTAAACAAGAGGGGAAAGTATTGACATTTGAGAATGAGAGCCTGAAAGCTATCCTTAAAAAAATTGAAGAGCTTTATGAAGTCAATGTGATTGTAAATAATGAGGAGGCTGCAACTCTTAAGTTGTATTATAAACTTGATACTTCTCTTCCCCTGCGGGAGATAATAGATCGGCTTAATACTTTTGAGCAAATCAATATCAGGTATGAGGATAACACCCTAACAATTGATTGAAGATGAAAGCCATAGTCTATTTTTTGTTGGTTGTGATATTTTCAATTACGGTCAATGCCACTAAGTTTACCTATTCATTTTCTCACACTCCTTTATCGGAAGCGTTAGTAAAAATAGGTAAGGATCATCCTGATTTGACTCTTTCATTTATATATAAGGATTTAGATAACTATAAAACTTCAGCCAAAATTGATACTGAAGATGCGTATGAAGCTTTACGCAAGACTATTGGATTAAATCCTGTAACAATAGTAAGTAAAAATGGCGAATTTTTCATAGAAGCTCTTCAACATGGAAAATTCCATTATACGGGACGCGTCTTAAGTCAGGTTAACGAGGGAGTAGAGGCAGCTACTGTAATGCTTTTGACTCCGTCTGACTCTACGGTCATCACTTATGGTTTTACAGACGGAGAAGGTAGATTCTCTATTCCTTGCGACCGTACAGAAGTGATAGCAAAGTTTTCGTGTCTTGGCTATAAACCCTTGTATAAGAAGTTTGAAAATTTCAACATGGGAACTATCTATATGGTTGAGCTTCCGGTAAAATTGAAAAACATTGATGTGAATGCCGACGATGCTATATCATTGGCTGATAAAAATATCTATCTGCCCACGAAGCAACAAAAGAATGCGGCGCAGACTGCAACCGATCTTTTGGCGAGAATGTCGATTCCTCAACTTGATGTAAGATTGGGCTCATCATCTATAACGACGGCGGGGGGAGAGGCGGTAGGTATTTTTATTGATTACATACCTGCTACTTCCGATGATCTGAAGATGATGAAAATGTCAGATGTAAAGACCGTGGAATATCTTGATTATCCGTCTGATCCCAGATTCGGTGGAAAAAGGCATGTGATCAACTTCCGGTTGGTTAAATATGAGTATGGCGGCTATTTTAAAGCTCTCGGGAATGAAGATTTTATTATAAATTCGGGTTATCTTCAAGCTAATGCCAGACTTTCGCATGGAAAGATGACTTACGACATAATGGGCTACGGTTACTATATCGATAACGATCATTTTGGAACCGAGCAGACAGAAACTTTTCATCTGCCTCAGGAGGACGGGAGCCCAAAAGTTTTTGATCGGTCTACCTCAACAGAGCACTCCGAATACAGAAGCCAATCATATATTGCGAGTTTCAGGGCATTATATAATAGTAATAAAATCACTGCTAATAACCAGCTCTATGGTGGACAGGATAATACTCCTGCCAATTCAAAGGAAGGTTCGGTCGTTTATAGTTATGCTCCTACAGATCGAGAAAAATATGCTTCGGCATCGAGCGTAAAAGAAAAGTATTTGAGATATAACGGTTACTATTTCTTCATTCTACCGAAGAATAACACTCTGAGTGCCGATTTAAGCTATCTATATTCCAAAACTTCCCAAAAATCGAATTATGCAGAAGTTGAAATGAAAGACATATGGAATGACGCACGAGACAGATCACACAATTTCAATCTGTCGGTAAATTACAACCATGTGTTTTCTGAGAGCCATTCGATATATGCTTTAGGCAGGGCGTTGTATGAGCATAATGATACCCGTTATTCAGGCTCTGTAAATACTTCAGATATATCCATCACTAAATATGGGCAGTTGGGCATCGGATATAATTACTCAGGTTCGAAATTTTCCGGTTCGGTCGATGGCGGTTGGAGCTGGACAGCCACAACCTTAAATAGCCTCACTTCCTTTTCCCAAAGCCCATATTTTGATGCATCCCTGTCATACAGATTCAACAAAAAGAATTCGATAGGGAGCGAATTTCATTATTCCGTTTGGCCTCCGTCTTCAAATTATAAGAGTGAAAACGTGATTCATGTCTCCCCCTATCTTTGGTATACCGGAAATCCGGTTATCAAATCCCGTAAGAGCTACGATTTTTCCATATATTATACCTGGATACTTTCCCCAAAGTTCAGGATGACATTGATAGGAAGCTCATGGCGTGTGGGTAATAGACCGGCCTTCGTGTATGAAGCCACACCACAAGGAATAATCCGAACTATCAGGCAACCGATAGGTTCATTCGGCCATTACGATTACGGCGCAAGAGTTACATCAAAATTAATTAATGGGAAACTCCAGCTTTCAGGAAAGGTAGGACAACTTATTGTAAAAAATGGTGCTCCATATAATATCACGCGCTCTCAAATAAGCTTTTATCTACAGGCGTTTTATTATTTAGGTAATTTCAACTTCGCTGCAATTTACCAATCTGCAAGCGCCACAGATAATTATGACTGCATGTCGGGGGTATGGTCAAAGCTTAATGATACATTCATCTTGCAAGCCGGGTGGAGCAACGGCATATGGAATGTCAGGCTCAGTGCCCAGAACCTCCAGCGATGGAATTGGCGCGCATCCTACGATGAGATGGAGAGTGAATACTATTCCTTCAGACGATGGACAAGCAATGCATCAAGTCATGCCCTCATCAGATTGTCAGCAACCTATACCTTCGGATATGGTAAGAAAGTGAAGCGTAATGATGAGCTCACCCGTCAGGGCGGTGCCTCATCCGGAATCCTGAAATGAATTCCGGAATGAGTCTTTCTTATCTTACTTTTTTGCCGAAATAGTAGGTATTCCAGGTGTCTTGAGCGTAACCGTCTCTAAGCACCTGGAAGCTGCCCGGCATGGCTCCATTAATTTTTACACCATCAAAATAGACGTTCCACGTGTCTTTTGCATAACCATCGCGTAATACCTGGAAACTGCTTGGAGTGGCACCGTTGATTTTCTTACCATCGTAGTAGACGTTCCACGTGTCTTTGGCGTACCAGTCGGGTAGTAATGTGAAGCTGCTTGGAGTTGCACCGTTTATCTTGACACCATTATAGTAGACGTTCCAGGTGTCTTTAGCGTAGCCGAAGCCGAGTACGTTGAATGAGTTACTGGTGGCTCCATTGATTTTCTGCCCCCAATAATATACGTTCCAAACGTCTTTGGCATATCCATCTTTCAATATCTGGAAACTTGAAGGAGAAGCTCCTTTGATGGCTTTCCCTTCGAACAAGACAGCATTGTCAGTAACAAAATAAGGAGACCTGCGATGACGTTCAGTCTGTTCATACGCTTCATGTCCTCTATGATTTTCGTGGTGCTTCTGAGCATATACAGAGGGAGAGATAAGCGAAGCAATGGAGATAATTAAATAAAATACCTTTTTCATAACCTTTTTTATTTAATTGACTATTTGCTCGCTCCAATGGTTTAATTGCAGAAAAAATTTATGATAAGCCGGTAGACTGGCGAATCATCGCTTGCCTCAGAAGTCTAATTCAGGATACCATCTGTGGAGGGAGAGATCGACATTGCCATTGCTACGGAACGTGACACCCTCTTGGCTAAGCCGTGCTGTCTGGGAGAGCCAATGGGGAGCCGGGCGTCCCGAGGCATTTACAACCCGGTGACAGGGGATGGGAGAATCCATACCGATCGCTCCGAGTATCTTGCCGACGAGCCTGGAGTGGGAGGGCGCTCCGGCAAGCGCGGCTACATCACCATAAGTGGCCACCTTCCCTTCCGGGATGGCGGCCACAATCTCTCTCACTGCTTTGGCAAATTCAACAGTGTTGACTTTCATGTGATTTCAATCGATTTTTACCAAGTTATAAATCTTGGAACCGAGACCAAGTTTCTGTGCGTAGTCAATGATATGGGTGCCATGGCGGCTGTTGATACGCTCCTGAAGGGCTGCTGCATCATCGCCATCTTTTGAATCGTAATTGAACACAAGGTCAAGACAAGCTTGATCAAGAGCTACAGGATCAAGAGAGGCCAATATGCCGATATCCTTCATTTCGGGATCATGAGGATGGCCATCGCAGTCACAATCAACAGACAGGTTGTTCATCACATCAATGTAAAGCACATTCCCTTTGAAGTATTCATGCACTGACTGAGCTGCAGCTGCCATGGATTCAATGAATGCATCCTGACCGTGAGGATTCTTGAATGCATCTTTCACTGTGTCGTGAGCTCCGGCAGTATGAATATAAGCTTTTCCATCGCTTGAAGCGATACCGATGCTCTGGTTCTTCAGCACGCCTCCGAATCCGCCCATGGCATGACCTTTGAAATGAGCGAGATTCACGAGATAATCATAATTGGCGAGATGAGCACCCACTATGTTATGTTTGATCCAGGTGGTGTCTTGAACAGGGATATTGATAGAACCCTCGCTGTCCATGATATCCACTGCAGCTATCTTATCGTATCCTCTTTCTTTTACAGCTTTAAGATGGTTTTCAGTAGTGCTACGGTTGCCGCCGTAAGCTGTATTACACTCGACCAGCGTACCTTTCACCTCATTGACGAGATCCTTGATTAATTCCGGGCTTAGCTGGTTGCTTTGCGAAGATTCACCGGTACTGATCTTGACAGCTACCTTTCCGGATGGTGTTACTCCTAAAGCTTTATACACCTTAAGCAAAGCTTCGGGGGTGATATCTTTGATAAAATAAACTTTAGGTAATGTATTCTCATTCTCTATTGCCACTGAAGAAGAATCCTCAGTCGTTTTGGAGGTATTGCCCGCGCATGCTCCTAAAGATAGAAGCAGACAAGAGGCGGCAAGAAATAATTTCTTCATATTATTTAGATTAGTGTTGATTTACTTTTTTGATTTGAAATGAAGATACAGCAAAGTTAATGCTTAATTATTAATCGGCTGTTACCCATATTACCTTTATTATTACCATTTTTTCTGGTTATGGCATAAGATAATAAGTTTGAGTGATTTCGAAAGCAGTAGGTTAAACAATAACTTATCATAGTAGGTTAGAAAGAAAGAGGGAAATAAAACTTCCTTCAGTTATTCTTTAACGCTTTATCATATAAAAATATTATGGATAAATATCAAGGTTTTGATGATGAGACAAAAGAACTGATAAAGGATAAACTTAATAATCTTGGAGTAGGGGTCAAGTTAGTGGTGAAAGGTGTTCACGGCAGGGAAGACAAAGCATCTTTGGAGAAGTTTGTCCATGAATTTGCTCATTTAGGTGAAGGTATTGATGTAAAAATAGAAAATACTCCTACCGAGCCGGATGTTGCATCAGTAGAATTATGGATCAATGGAGACCCCACGGGACTAACATTTTGCGGTGTGCCCAAAGATAAGGAGATAGTAGCATTTGCGATCGCTGTGCAAAATGCGGCGGGTAAAGGTGATAATATGCCTGACTATTTGATCAGGAAACGTATAGAAAACCTGGAAGGTCCGGGATTTCTCTTTACATTTGTATCTGATGGATGCCCCGGTTGTCCGGACGTAATGGAAGCCATGAACGTGATTGCTCTCATCAACCGTCAGTTCAAGAATACTGTAATTGACGTAGATGCTGCTCCTGAATTTGCGAAGGAATATGGAGTTCAGGGAGTCCCGGCAGTTTTTGCCAATGGAGCGCGACTGAGTGTTGGCCATGCCACATTAGGTCAACTTGTTGCCGATATGGAGAAATATTTCGGAAGCAGTGAGAAAGTTGACATTGACGATCATAGCGCTTTGGGCTTTGATGTAATTATCGCCGGTGGAGGCCCTGCGGGTGCGGCTGCTGCCGTATATCTGGCAAGGAAAGGAGTGAAAACTGCCGTGATTGCAGATAGGCCCGGTGGACAGGTTGCCGACACTGTGACGATAGATAATGTTATATCAGTACCTTCAATAACGGGGTCTCAATTGGCAGACACATTTAGAAAAGAGATGGAGAGCTATGATATCAAACTCTTTGACGGCAGGAAGATTATTGAATCTTCACTGTTTGGTAAGGTGAAAAGAATCAAGACCGACAGAGGAGAATGGTTTGAAACTCCGTATCTGATAATTGCCACAGGCGCCTCCTGGAAGAAGCTGAATGTTCCCGGCGAGGATAAATATCTTGGAAGAGGTGTTGGATTCTGCACGCACTGCGATGGACCTTTCTATAAGGGAAGGAACGTAGCTGTTGTTGGAGGAGGAAATTCCGGCGTGGAAGCAGCCATAGATTTAGCACCCTTATGCAAGAAAGTTTATCTCTATGAATATGGGCCTGAATTGAGGGCGGATGATGTTCTCAAAGAGAGGTTGAAAAGTTTTTCAAATGTTGAGGTGCATCTTTCGAGTTCCATCGGTGAAATCAAAGGAAACGACACAACGGGAGTAACTTCGATCAAAGTGAAAGACCTCAAGAATGGTGTGGTTGAAAATATCAGGGTTGAAGGCGTTTTCATTCAAGCCGGTCTCAAGCCGAATAGTGAACCCTTCGCTTCTGAGGTTGATGTCAATGATAAAGGTGAAATAATAGTAGATTCACTATGTCGCACAAATATCGCCGGTGTCTTTGCGGCCGGTGATGTTACGGATATACCTTACAAACAGATAGCCATAGCCATTGGCGAAGGTGCAAAAGCCGCGCTGACAATCTCAGCCGATAGAATCAGAGGTGCTCTTGATCATAATGCGTAAGAAACCTCGCGGGCTATTCTCGACATACCTCTTTTGTTGGGATGGCCCGCAGTTTTTTCTACGTCTTTCAACTGAAGATACGGCACATCATAATGACGGCATGCCTCGATGATGGAAGAGGTGATTTCCGGTTTGAGACCATCATTGATGATGTAAAGCAACTTTACGTTAGGGTAACGGTCAACCATATGGGAGAGCATGTAAGTAAGGGCAGGGCGGAAAGTCTTCAATTGTTCAGGCGTCCAGTCAGACCATACGAATTCACCTATCGGTGAATTAGCCCATGAGTCGTTTGTAGCACCGAATATGAGAATGATATCTGGGCTGCCAAGATTATCCATTCTTGTAATGAAAGATCTGTCGGAAAAATCAGCTCCATCATATCCGGTATTGCATATTGTAGAGCCGGAGTAAGAATTGTTTTTCTCAAGACGCATTCCGTTTTCTGAAATTACCTGGTGCCACCAAGTCTGTTTTACATCGTCAACATCCGTCTGATTCGGATCCGCTTTTGTGAAATACCATATGGCATTATCCTTGGGCTCTACAAAATTCTCAAATGTGGAATAGGAATCGCCAAGAATTGAAACACTCTTTTTATATTGTGCACAGGCGGCAAGGTTGATGCAAAGAATGAAGAGAAGGGTGGAAAAGACGGTCTTATTGAAGAAAGCGTTCATAAAAGCAGGTTTTTCTGTTAGGTTATATAATTATTACGCTGTGGCAATAGTTTTTATTATATAATGCGGTTTGAATTTACTGCTTAAAATGCGGTTTGAACAAACTTGTAGCCTGAAGCGAAAAATCAATATCTATGAAACTATTGAGAAAGGAAACTATTAAAATAACTGATCTTACAACGGGGTATCATTCAAGGCACGGAGTCAGAGAGGTGACAAAAGATATCAATGCCTCGCTTTATTCCGGGGAGCTCACTTGTCTGTTAGGTCCGAACGGAGCCGGTAAATCAACTTTGCTCAAGACGCTGATAGCCTTTATTCCACCCATTAGTGGTGAAATAGTGATTAAGGGTAAGACGCTTGATGAGTACAGTGACTCTGAGCTTGCGGAGACAATCGGAGTAGTGCTGACAGATAAAGTCAATCTTGAGAATATGACCGCAGAACAGCTTGTGGCCCTCGGCAGGAGTCCCTATACTGGTTTCTGGGGAAGGCTCGGACAAGATGACCGGCAGATTGTGGAGGAAGCCATCAAGCTTGTGGGAATTGAGGAGCTCAGAAGCCGAACCGTGAGAACACTTAGCGACGGTGAACGCCAGAAAGTGATGATCGCAAAGGTGCTCGCACAGGAGACCCCGGTGATTTTCCTCGATGAGCCGGCAGCGTTCCTTGACTATCCGAGTAAAGTTGAAATAATGCAGCTTCTGCAAAGACTTGCCCGAGAGAAAGGGAAAACAGTTTTCCTCTCCACTCATGATCTTGAACTGGCTCTTCAGATTGCTGACAAGGTATGGCTTCTTGATAAGGTGAATGGCGTATCTACCGGCACACCGGAGGATCTGGCTCTTGACGGCACAATCGGTAGATATTTCAATCGTGAGGGCTTGATTTTCGATGGCTCGGCAGGTCTTTTTCGTATCAATTACCCGATTAAGAAAAGCTATCGGCTAATAGGTGAAAAATCGCGGTTCAACATGGTTAGAAAGGCTTTCTTACGTAACGGAATAGGCGTAAGTGAAGACAAAGCGTGCGAGACAGTAGAGATCTTTCCTAACGGAGTGTATGATGTAAAAGGCGAGAAAGCTAATTCAATAGAGGAGTTGCTACTTCTGGTGAATAGTTAGTGATAGCACATAAATAAGCGAATAAGTAGGAGTAGTAGCCCTGTAAATTCATTGATACGGAAAATGTTAACCTTAACCGACAAAAGCTTCACAAATTAATTTCCAAAGAATAAATAGAAAGCGGTGTGACCCGGATTGGAATCACACCGCTTTGTAAAAATTGGTAATTTTCTTATCTTTCAGGTATATCAACCGGTGGTTGAGGCTTCTGATCAATCAGGTTCTCTCTGAAGAAGTCCATCATGCGCCAGTAGAAATACTCATCCATGTCGCCGAAACTATGACGCTGGGTTGGAAGCATGAGCAAATCGAAACGCTTGTTGGCGTGGATAAGTGCATTGACCACTCTCTGAGTATTACCCGGGTGAACGTTGTTGTCGATGTCGCCATGAACAAGCATCAGTCTGCCTTTCAGATTCTTTGCGATCTCAGGGTTAGTTTTGATGGAGTAGACGAATGTAGTGTCGCCGGCTTCAGTCACTTTCTCCTTCACGCCATGGTGAGTCTCGCTCCACCAACGGTTGTAGATCCTGTTGTCGTGATTACCGGCGGCCGAAACAGCTGCCTTGAAGAAATCGGGGTAAACAAGCATAGCTGCTGTCGACATGAAACCACCGCCGGAGTGCCCGTGGATACCCACACGATTTACATCGATATACTTATGGCGAGCTGCAAGCTGCTCGATTGCCGCTTTCTGATCTGCCAAACCATAATCGCGAAGATTGCCGTAACCATAATTATGATACCATTTAGAACGGTTGGGGTGACCGCCACGGTTGCCAACTGTGATCACAATGAAACCACCCTGAGCGAGTCTGTCGGTACGTACACCCATTCGGGTAAACGGATAATTGGTAGCCTCTACCTGAGGACCGGGATAAACATAGTCAATAATCGGATAAGATTTCTCAGGATCGAAATCGAATGGCTTATACATCACTCCATAGAGATCAGTGATGCCATCAGCTGCCTTGACAGTGAAAATCTCAGGGAATTTGTAGCCGTTTGCAAGAAGCTGGCTGAAATCAGAACGCTCAAGATTCATCAGTTTGTTGCCATTGATGTCATAGAGCACTGTTTCCGGCACGGTATCAATGCGTGAGAAGTTGTCGATGAAGTATTTGGCGTTGTCAGCTACAATGGGGGAGTGGAAGAACTCACCTTTATCCAGGAGTTTAACAGGTCCGCCGTCAAGACTTACAGAATACAGGTGCTGATAATAGGGATGCTCTCCCTTCTCACGACCCATACCTGTGAAGATGACACGACGGTTGGGTTCATCCACATTGATGATCTGGTGTACATGCCAGGGACCTTCCGTAAGTCTGCGTTTGAGGTTACCTTTGTCATCATAAAGATAAAGGTGTGCCCATCCGTCGCGCTCGCTCCATTGCACCAATTCTTTACCGTTGTTTACGGCTGCCAGAGGCCTCACCTCCTGATAGGTGTTGAGCCGCTCCTCAATGATGGGAACAATCGTATCTTCCCCAAGAGTATAGCTGCAAATATCAATGCGCTTAAGGTCACGCGAAGATCTGGTTAGGAAGAAACGGTTGTTGTCTCCGAGCCAAATCGAGGGCACATCATATTGATGGCGTTGGGTGTGGAGGCGTGGACGGTAGGAGACACTTACAGTCTGATCCTTGAACCGGTCTGTCTTAATTTCCTTACGGGTGCGGTCGTCAACATTGAAGAGATATACGTGCTCCTGAGGGATATTTTCGTCTCCCGGCATTGCATACTTGTAAGTTTCAAGTGTAGGACGTGGTTCAGCGATGGTGTTGATCACCCACAGATCCTGCACATTACGGCTGTCGGTGATATTTGAAACGAAATGGCGCGAATCCGGCGACCATAGCACGTAAGCGCCACGCTTTTTGCCGTTGTCGAGGGTGTCGGTATTGAGCACGTAATAAGGTTGACCATAACCGAAGTCACGCACGCCATCGGTTGTCAATTGAATCTCGTTGATGGTAGAATCGTTCTCATCCTTTTTCAGTTTCGCGTAATCTTCGCCGCTCATCATCCAAAGGTTGAAATCTTTGGCATATACCACTTTCTGGCCATCGGGTGAGACAGACGCCCAGCTGAGTTCCTTGGTCTCTTTTTCCTTATCTGCGAGATGAGTCAGTTTGCCATTACGTGAATCATAAGAGAAATAGAAAATCTGCTTTTCGGGCTTCTTGCTTTTCCCTTTACCTTTCTTTTCGCCATCTTTTTTGTCATCTTTTGGAGGGGCATCCTGAGATGATTTCACTTCGAAGGTGTAGATATAGCCGTTTGGTTCAACTTCCAGATTAGAGATGGGCAGTTGCTGGGCGATAAAAGGATCCTTGATAATCGACGTGAGTTCAGCAGCAAGTTTGTCTTGGTCAAACATTGGGGTCTTGCGCCTGGTGACAGGATCGATTACATACCAACGGGTGCCTTCACCGGTTTTGTAAGAATACCAGAATTTGTCACCTGAAGGAAACCAGTTCGGATCCACTGATGTGGAGAAGAGCATCTTTGAGAGCTTCGGTTTTGTAAAACGCTCTGCGAGTTCGTAAGGATTGGCGCTTGATGCCGAGTAGCTGTTGTCATTTCCTGCCGGAGAAGCATTCAGGAAAAGAGGGGCAGATGCCGGCAAAAGAGCCGCCAAGATTAAAATGCTTTTTTTCATCATGATGGTATAGATGAAGTTAGTTAGAATAAGTTGCGGATAATTACGGCTAAATTGCAAAAGTATGACAGTGATCAAATTTGCAATTCAAGAAGCCGTAGGGATAATTTGAGGCACAAATATAACTAAAATAAACGGAAATAATAAAATTTGCCGAAAATAAAATTTATATTTTTATTACGCTCGTCATATAATGAAAGTGACCGATTGTTGCTTACAGACGCACGTTCAACGTTTCGCCTCTCTTTATCCTTTTTTCAATATGCGGTTTATTTCCCTTCAGTATTTTGACTTTTGTGTTTTTATCCCCATCTGCTTCCACAACTATGTCGAAATTTTCTCCAAACGCCTTTATATTGCGCAACGACATTGAAGGCCATTCTTTCGGAAGCCTTGGAGTGAGTGCCATACTTTTGAATCCTGTGGGCCTGATACCAAATAGGCCCTCAGTGAAGATGCGTGCATAAAGAGCGCTTTCTGCAGAGAGTTGTCTCTGGTTACCTTCCGGCCATGCTTCTATGGCATAAGGCACGTGTTCGCCAATAAGTCTTTTCTGCGAGTAAGACAAAAGATGGGGGAGAGCCTCGTCAATATATCCTGCTTGGAGGATGCCTCGCAAGGCGTAGAGGGTAGATCTGTCCCAGAATGTTTTATCACCGCTTTGAGTTAGAAGTCCGTTGTCCGACCAAAGTTTGTCGGAGAATAGTGCATCGATCGTAGCCGGTGCCTTTTCGTAAATTCCAACAGTAAGGGGAATGCAGATCCAGGATCGGAGTAGATCGTTACCTTTATAATATGCATAGGTTTCATAGCCTTCCACCGGACCATCGAAATATGAATCGATCCCCTTTCTAAGTTGTTGGGCTTCCTTTTCATACTCTTTTTGTTTCCTTGCCGGTAATCCTAATTCTTTACATAAATATGAGGCCGAAAGGAGGGCATCGTAATAGAGAGATGAGGTGCAAAGGTTTGCTTCACCCGAAGGGAAGCGGTTTTCAAGTTCATCTGAATCTGAAGCCACCACTCCGTCATCATTCAGATTACGCTTGCAATACTCAAGACACCATTCCATTAGAGGCCAAAGCTTTTGTGCAGTAGCTTTATCACCTTTTGCAAGACAGAACCTGCCCACACCGTAAGCTATCATAGCGGCATCTCCTCTATCTCCTGCGCCATTCCAATAAGAATCTCCCTCCGCTATGATTGAACTCGGTATAGGCTTGTATTCGGGATTCATGTATTCGCCAAACCATCGGAAAGAGTTTACGGCCGATTCATTGGCATAATCATAACCCGTGAAAGGAAATAAAGGATTGGCATATTCGGCCTGGTCGTTAGCCCAGATAGCGGCGTAGTATGATTCTCCTCCGGGACCATGCATAGGTCCTCCCTTTGTTTCATATATGCTCTCGCAAGCTCTGATCTTACTGAAATCAAACATACGGTTGAGTATATCAACCGGAGTGTCGAGCTCAAGCGATGAACACCAGTTGGCTACTGCTTCTCTGCGGGAAGCTTCTTCAGCAGACGGGTCAAATTTCTCTTTTTCCTCTGAGTTCCTTCTGGCAGATATTACATAAGAAAAATCCAATGATTCACCCGGGGCCAATTTATAATCGCCACTTCCTATAGTGGTACCTTCCACAAGATATACCCCATCCACTCCTCTTTCTTCAGGAGTGGAAAGGACTGTATTGATATCCGGAATCTCAATACTTACCGATTGGTGACCTTCATTTATCAGTGAATAATTTTCAATCAGGGCTTTGCCGGTTGATGCCGGAAGATATCTTCTGGTGAGCTTAACGTCCTTGCCGAGATTACTCTTAATATTAAGCAAACCATCAAATGTAATCGTATTGACAGTTTCTTTCACCGGCTTCTCGTTAATCAGAATATGGTGGGGGAGATCCAAAGAGATCTTACGCATGAGGCTGGCGTGGGTATTGTTTGGCACCATTCTCAATGTCGGCCATATAAGACTTTTTTCAATCTTGAAGGATTTGTCTTCATTCACTCCATATCGGATTACGCAGGCTGTTTGTTTGCCTGCCATCTCCAGATGGTCGGAATGTGGAAGATTTTCGTTGACTTCCCAAACAATGGCTTCATTGTTTGGATCGATTGCCCAATAATCCAGCGCTTTACCGGATAATGGCAACAAAAACAGTAAAATGATGCTAAGTATTAATCTCATGGTCTAAAAATTCATTAAGGTTAGTTGAACTTCTCCATATGTTAAAACGCCATTCTCCGGTTTCTATTGTTAAGTTTAGTCGATATTCAGCAAACTGAAATAATCATGTCAGCACCAGAAATAATGATAATATATCTCAGGGGGTTATAAATAATTATGAAGGCTTTCTTTAACTTTACCGGTTTAGAATAAAATGCTGAGATATGATGTGGTAGATTAAGAAATTATTATTAATTTTGTCAAATTCTTCACACCCATAACCTACTTTATTTATATGAAGCATAAAGCAATTATGGCGCTGGCTATGGCCGGAATAATCTTTACATCGAACGCTCAGAAAAAAGACTGGGCTGATTTCGCACGCTATGAAAGTGCAAATGCCGAACTATTAAGTGCTCCGGCCAATCCTGATCTCGTGGTATTCATGGGTAATTCGATTACTGACTACTGGCCTTCTACACATCCGGAATTCTTCAAACAACATGGCTACGTAGGAAGAGGGATCAGCGGCCAGACCTCATATCAATTCCTTTCACGTTTCAGAGAAGATGTGATCAATCTGCATCCGAAGATTGTAGTGATAAATGCGGCAACTAACGACATAGCTGAAAACACTCATCCGTATAATGCCGAGCGCACTTTCGGTAATATCATGTCGATGGTAGAGCTGGCCCAAGCTAACGGGATAAAAGTGGTGCTCACAACTACACTTCCGGCCGGTAAATTCGGTTGGAATCCTTCTATAACCGACGGTCCTGAAAAGATAATGGCTCTCAATAAAAGACTGAAGGCCTATGCGGAAAAGAAGGGAATCCCGTTTGCAGATTATTATTCAGCTTTGGTAGCTGAAGATGGACGGTCGCTTGATAAGCGCTACTCAGAAGATGGCGTTCATCCCAACGCAGCAGGATATGAAGTGATGGAACGGGTGATTTCGGAGGTGCTCCGTAATAATTTCTAAAAAGTCTTATCCGTTTAATTTCTTTAAATTATGAAAAGGGAATTGAAAGATCTTTCACTTGAAGAACTCTGGCAACTTTTCCCGATTACGCTTGAGGATCACAAGGACGAATGGAAAGACATTGCCTCAGCAGAAATAGAATATCTCAATGGCATTCTCCATCAATGGAATCCTCAGATCAATCATATTGGTAGTACGGCTATTCCCAATATCAAGGCTAAGCCTTTAGTGGATATCCTGGTTGAAGCAGCTGACACGTCATTATTTCCTATAATGCTCGATGCAATGGAGAAATATGGATATATCTGCATGGCGGCTACCGGCTCCCGAATGAGCTTTAACAAGGGATACACTATCAATGGATACGCTGAGAAAGTGTTTCATATACATTTCCACAAACAAGGGGATAATGACGAGATTCTCTTTAGAAACTATCTTATAAACCATCCTGAATCTGCTAAGGAATATGAAAGATTGAAACTGAGTCTTCTTCCTGATTATTGTCATGACCGAGACGGGTATACGGAGGCTAAAGGTGAATTCGTGAGCAAGATCATGACACTTGCAAGAAAGGAGAGAGGTTCATAACCTAAAGTGTGGTTATGAACCTCTCTCCTTTATTTTACTTCCTAAAAATAAGGTTATTAATTTTTAAAGTTCTGGTTGAATCTACGGATCTTAGCAGCAACTATCAGACGGTAGACACCGAACAGTACCAGGGATATACCGATATAGATCCATACGGCAATGCCTCCGGCTATAGGACCGGCCATGAAGATAACTGCAAAAAGAAGAGTTATCAGAAGGATGGCAATTATCCAGCCGAACCAGTCGCGAGAATATCCATAGAATGTGCATGAATCACAAATTGCATTTATAGCTGCGAAGATGATATAGAATCCTATGGCGTACATGAAAACTACAGTCATTGTAGCGGCAGGAAGACAGAGCATCCATATACCACATATAAGTTCAAGCAATCCTAAACCAAGCGACCAACCCCATGAAGGGTGATTATTCATATTTGAGAATGCAAACATAAGATTGAAGAAACCTGCGAAACAGATAACCCAAGCAAATGCATATGCCAATATCGGAAGAGATTCCTGTGGGCTGCAGAGACACCAGATGCCGATAGCTATTGACAAAAGACCGGTAATTAATGGAATCCACCAAAAGCGTGTGATTCCTCCTTTGAAGTTGTTTTCCATAATTTATAATGTTAAAATATATGATATTCTATTAAAACAACCCATTCCACGGCCATAAAGTTCAATCTAAAAATCATGCTGATGATATATTGCGATCATTGGTCAAATATTTATTATTTTTGCGAAGTGATTGCAATTTTTTAATAGTGATGAAAATCGTTGTTTTGGATGGCTACGGGATGAATCCCGGTGATCTTTCTTGGGAAGGTCTTGAAAAGTTGGGAGATGTTACTGTTTATGACAGGACCTCTCCAGGTGAAGTTATAAGACGTGCGGAAGGAGCCGAAATATTGCTTACAAATAAGACGGAGCTCGACCGTCAGACTATTGACCATTTGCCGGAGCTAAGATATATCGGTGTACTCGCTACAGGCTATAACGTGGTTGACACACAAGCTGCACGACAAAAAGGAATAGTCGTAACCAACATACCATCTTACAGCACGGCTTCCGTGGCTCAGATGGTCTTTGCCCTTCTCCTTGCAGTCACCAACGGTGTTGCGCATTATACTTCTGATAATCGCGCCGGACGCTGGAGTAATAACGCGGATTTCTGTTATTGGGATGAACCTCTGACAGAACTTGCAGGAAAAACATTCGGCATAATAGGTTTTGGGCATATCGGCAGTAAGGTTGCTTCAATTGCTCTTGCTTTCGGTATGAAAGTAATGGCTTTATCTTCAAAATCATCCGGAGATCTGCCGGAAAGGGTCGTTAAGGCTGAAAACCTTGATGAAATTTTGGCAGAGAGCGATGTGCTTTCGCTCCATTGCCCTCTTACTGAGACTACGAAATATCTTATCAATGCGGAAACCTTATCCAAGATGAAGTCTTCTGCAGTTCTCATCAATACAGGACGCGGACCCCTGGTAGATGAAAAAGCGCTTGCGGATGCTCTCAATAAAGGAGCTTTGCGTGGCGCCGGTGTTGACGTTCTTTCATGCGAGCCCCCTACGATTGATAACCCACTGCTTTATGCCAGAAACTGCTTCACGACTCCTCATCTTGGGTGGGCTACAGTTGAGGCTCGTAAGCGCTTGATGGATATTGCAGTGGCTAACGTTGCTAACTTCATTGAGGGGACACCAACTAACCTCGTGAACTGAACACAGCTTTTTCGATCAAAAAACTGATGTTTAAAATCCAAAATTAGATAAATCAAGCGTTAACCGAAGCCAAATAACAACGTTGAAGTTAAATAAACGCTGTAATTTACCGTTTCTTACTTGCGAGATATGTTGTCTTGCAGATGACTTCAAATGTTCAACATGAGGGAAACGAAAAGCTATGAAGTAGGAGGCCATAGGTTTAGAGTAACTGCTGACAGTGAAATTTGGAAGCATATGGACAACTATGAGCCGTTCATAGTGGAAGATGATTCTCATGCTCAGATTTCTTTTACTCTTGCTATCCACTCCGGAGATGTGCCTGATTATACTGAGTTGATGAAACAGGAAGAGGATGGGCAAACGATTGTTTATGGCAAGACGGAGGAGACTTTACCTGTTTTCGAATTCAGATTTCATGAAGTCTCGGCCGGATGTCTTGTTTGTTCGGAGAATTATAAGGAGGGTCAACTGATAACCGTTGGATCTTTCAACAAGACAGCCATTGACAATGCCTTGATGATCATGTTTTCATCATCTACGGCCGAAAAGCACACAGTCTTGTTTCATGCAGCAGCGGTAAGTTATGAAGGTGCCGGATACATGTTTATCGGTGTGAGCGGGACAGGCAAGAGCACCCATGCCCGCTTATGGTTGCAAAACATCAGCGGAGCGGAGTTGGTGAATGATGACAATCCGGTTGTAAGGATAGGAGATGATGAAGAGGCGAGAGTCTACGGAAGTCCTTGGAGCGGAAAGACGCCTTGTTATAAAAATGTAAGCTTCCCATTGAAAGGCATAATCTTGTTAAGACAGTCTCCTTTCAACAAGATTTGTCGTCTTACGGGTCTGCGGGCATATGCCACGATTCTACCGAGTATAGGTGGCATCCGTTGGGACAAGAGGATAGGAGACGGGTTACATTCAACAGAGTCAGGGTTGACAAAAGATGTACCTGTCTGGCTTATAGAATGTCGTCCTGATCGGGAGGCTGCTGAGATTTGTTGTGCCACAACATCTGGAAAAAACCATGACAGATCGAGAAATTATTGAGGAAGCGTTGAAGCTGGTGTCAACCGATGTAAGTGTAACTATGCCTGTATCTGGCAGAAGCATGTTGCCGTTCATTGTCGGGGGACGAGACAGCGTAATTCTTCAAAATCCTGCGGGTCTTAAAAAGGGAGATATAGTGTTGGCTTGGGTTGAAGGCAACCGTTATGTTCTGCACCGTATTATCCGCTTGGAAGGGGATGACGTTGTTTTGATGGGAGATGGCAATTTGAAGGCAGTGGAGTCATGCAAGGTAAGAGATGTTAAGGCGATTGCCTGTTATGTGGTCAATGGTAAAACGAACCGTAAACATTATCTTTACGGCCGGAAAATGATCATTCTGGCGAAATGTTGGGGTCGGTTGATTCCATTCAGAAAATACTTATTGGCATTATATAGTAGAATATGAGAATAAAAGAAGGATTTGTGCTACGCGATGTATGTGGCGAAACAGTTATTGTAGGTGAAGGACTTGAGGCCGTCAACTTCGGTAAGCTAATAGTTCTGAATGAGACCGCTGCATGGCTTTGGAAAGAGGCCAAGGGGATGGGTAATTTTTCTTTAGATTCTCTAACTGAGCGTCTTTGTGAAGAATTTGATGTATCACATGATGTAGCCGCAACCGATATCTCAACGATCGTAAATAAATGGAGGGATCTTAATGTCATAGAAGAGCAATGTTAAATATATCTTTCTTCTAATTGATACAGATCTGAATATATCAGTTGTTATAGTGAAATTCTCTTCTCAATTTATTAATTTTGTATATTTAAACAAAGACATGACAGATATGAACGAGACAAAAATTAAGAAGCCATACGTAAAACCGGAAATTGAAATTCTGAATCTTGAACTTGATCAGCCGATTCTCACCGGAAGTTATGATTTTGGTGATGGCGGATATTGGGGATAACAAAATATTTTAGGGAAAACTAACCACATTATTGAAATGAAGATAAGACATATTTTGCCTGTTCTTCCGATGATTTTTGCAATATTTGGATGTCAGTCGGATGAACAGCAGAAAGAACTTATTCCGGAAAACCGGATAAGAGTTAAGGTATCTTTACCGGAGTCGGAAACTACCCGAGCCATAATAGAATATGGAGGAACAGACCGGAATGGAGAAGCTTTTAAGTGGACAGATGAGGATTGTATCTCTATTTTCAATTTATCCAAATTCTCAGAATTTCATCAGTCTCATGATGCTCCCATCTTAGTTATTGACAAAGAAAAAATTAATGGGACAAAAGCAGAATTTATTTTTATTCCGGATTCTGATGAGGAGAAAGCGAATGGCGAACTTTTCTTCTCAGAATTAAAATCTGGAGATTATCTTCTGGCTATGCTCGGAGCAGCAAACGCTAAGGAACTTACAGAAGGATTTGAGGCAAATAATCTTTTTTCATTCTTTGCTGGAAGCACATTTTATGATCAAAAGATAAGAGAGGACATTAATTCACCTTTAGTCTTAAATCATGTTAACAAGATGCTCAGAATGTATGATATTGTACGCATTACTGAGGATGGTAAACTTCCGGATTTTCATTTCAAGCATTTGTCTTCAATATTTAGGGTCACTTTGAGAAATGAAACCGGTGCACCATTTTTTACCAAACCAACTGATTTGGTATTCGAATATCCAACGGGTGATGATTGTGCATTTGTTTTGGGATTCTGTTTCTTTTCGGTGGAAGGGAATGAGGAGGAAGGTTTTTATTTGAGAGAAAATTTTAAAAAACAGGAACCAAATAACCCACTCAATACAATCAAAACGGAAGAAACGATGTTTCTTGATAGCAAAGCGACTCACAAGATAAACGAAAATGGAGGTTTAGCTCTGAATGTTGGCGAAACCTATGAATTTTATTCCGTCGTAGTACCAAGATTACAGGCAAAAGACAGGCCCGTTGGCGATAAGTTCATAATCAATCTTTATAATGGAGTGGAATCCGGGTATACTGCGCATCTTGAAGGGAGTGAAAAATACTCCATAACCATTGACAATTTTAACAAGCAGATTGAGCCGGGCAAACGGTATTGGTTTAACTTGACAGCAGTCAAGGAGGATGACGGCGAGACCAAGCTGATGTTTACATCACAATGGGAGGCACTCCAGAACCAGAAAGAACAAAATCAAGAAAATTGATTTTGTTTAATGCCGCTTATTGAGAGTCATAAGAAGTTGTCTTGAAAAGTTTTGGTGGATTGGCTACATATTTTGAGCCTATTCAATAAATAGAGCTGTCTGAAAAGAAGCCGATGGATTCTGCTTCTTTTCAGACAGCTTTTTTGATGAGCTTATGATCTCTCTCGCATGATAATAAATGGTCGGAACTTACCGTTTTATCAATATCAATGAAACAACTTTTTGAATTGGTCAGAGCTGCCCTATGGCAACGACCGGTAGACCTTTCATATTTTCAAGATGAGTCCTTGGATTGGGACGAAATCGGTAAGATTTCAAAGCAACAGACCGTTGCTGCTTTGGTGTATTCTTCAGTCTTGACTTTACCTATTGAATACCGCCCTCCTAAAGAATGGATATATAAAGCTTATGCTTTCTTGGAACGCAATCGTTTTACCCATTCACTTCTTGACAAGACTGTGGCGGAGGTAACTTCTAAGTTGAAGAAATCAGGTATTTCGACAGTGCTTCTCAAAGGTCAGGCTTATGCTCATGTGTATCCCAGGCCTGAATTGAGGCAGTGTGGAGATATAGATCTTTATGTTGGTGAAGACAAATTTCATGAAGCTTATTCTGCAGCGAAAGCGATAGGCTGCGACTGTATGGAACCTTTTGTGTCAGATGCCAAGCATTATGGTTGTTTTCTTAATAATGTAAGAATTGAGCTTCATAGAATAGCCGGCGTGCTCCCTTCCCGATCAGCGAGTAGCCGTTTTAATAGTTGGAGCAGACAACAATTGAATTCAGGGCATCTTATTAATATTGACGGAGTCGCGGTTACTGTTCCTCCTCCAATGTTTGATGTGGTTTTTGTATTCCTGCACCTGTATAATCATTTCATCTCCGGCGGAATAGGTCTTAGACATGTCTGCGATTGGGTAATGCTTCTCCATAGGCATTGTAATAAGATTGACCGTGAGGAACTGGAGAAATTGCTCAGAGAATTTAATTTAACACGGGGATGGCGTTTCTTCACGCCAATAGCCGTGACATATCTGGGATTGCCGGAAAGTGAATGTCCTCTATATTCTCCTGAATATAAAAGAGAAGCTGAAAAGATATTGGCATTTATGATGAAGGAGGGGAATTTTGGAAAAGCCCGCAGGAAGAGTGCGGATGTACCGAAGACATATCTTGCGAGAAAATTATACTCTCTCCGACTGTACACAGGTAGAATATCTTGCAAGTTGTGGGTAGATCCGAAAATGGTTGCGATCCAATACGGTAAATATGTAAGGCAAGGAATAAAAAGAGTAATTGAGGATTTTATCAGATGATTCGTTATATTTTGGAGATGACCCGCGGATTCCGTTTGCGAATAGCCATCAGCGCTTCGGCAGGCATCATACGGGTATTGATAGGATTAGGTTTCGTAGCACTCAGCAAACGTGCTGTTGATATAGCCACCGGAGTTGCAGATGGCAATCTGATGTTGTACGTGACAGGAATGATACTTGCCATAGCTATAGAATTGACATGTTCAGCCGTGGGAAACCGTACAATGGATCTCTCGGAGGCTAAAATGAGAAACCTGATCCAGCAGATTATCTTCGGAAAAGTACTCAACGCAGAATGGAACGGTAGGGAAACGTTTCATTCCGGCGACGTGCTTTCGCGACTTACAGAAGATAGCAGGGTAGCGGCTGAATGTCTGTGCCGGACCATACCGACTGTTCTGATTGCAGTGTCGCAATTTATAGGAGCTTTCATTTTCTTATGTTATTTCAGCCCGTTGCTCGCTGTGATCATTGCTGTGATCATGCCGCTGTTTATCATTTCAGGAAGAGCTTTCTTCCGCAGGACAAAGTTGCTTACAAGAAGGCTGCGTGGCATTGAGAGCAGAATGCAGGAGAGGATGCAGGAAAGCCTCCAATACCGCATTCTTCTGCTCACGTGTAATTATACGTCACGCATCATGGATGCAATCTCAGCCCAACTTACGGCAAGATACTCGGTCGTAAGAAAGCGTTCAAATCTTACGGTTTTGTCACGTAGCGCGGTGATAGCAGGGTTTCAGTCAGGATATCTTGCAGCTTTTCTGTGGGGTATTTCCGGCCTCCGCAACGGCACTATCACATTCGGCATGATGACGGCTTATCTGCAGCTGGCGGGACAGATCCAACGTCCATTGGCTGAGTTGGCGCGTTTATTCCCCGGACTTATCCAATCTCATACGGCCTTCTCGCGTCTTGCTGAAATAGATAATACTACTGTTGAGAAGGAAACATCCCAAGAGGAAACAGAAGATTCAAAAACCCCTATGGACGTTATTTTCAAAGATGTAACATTTACATATCCGGGGAGCGGAAAAGTAATTCTTGATAAATTCAATTACATCTTCCCGGCAGGTAGCTGTACAGCCATCATAGGGGAGACGGGTGTTGGGAAGAGTACATTGCTCAGGCTAATACTGGGCCTCCTGAAGCCACAGAAAGGAGATGTTGAATTAATCAGTACGGTTGAAGGGGAATGCAAGGAGACACCGGTGTCTTCGTCAACCCGCCAAAACATAGTATATGTACCTCAGGGCAACAGTTTACTGAGCGGAACCATACGCCGGAATCTTTTGATAGGCAAGCCTGATGCTTCGGAAGAGGAATTGAGAGAGGCTCTTCATACGGCAGTCGCAGATTTTGTTTTCGATCTGAAATTCGGACTTGAGACTCCTTGCGGTGAACATGGCGATGGTCTGAGCGAAGGCCAGGCACAACGTATAGCCATAGCCCGTGGACTACTGCGCTCCGGAGCAATACTGCTTCTTGATGAAATAAGTGCTTCGCTCGATGAGTCAACGGAAAAACAGCTGATGGAGCGTCTTAACGAGAGAAAAGGGAATCACACTATCCTGATGATCACTCACCGCGCAAGCCTACTTCCGTATTGCGACAACATCCTCAGGCTTCCTGCAACTGACCGGGAATAATATAATTTTATTGATTATTCAAGACAATTTTCGCAATCACAATTGTCTTTTCTGGTCTCAACTTCAATTGTGCAGTGCTGAATGTTGAATCCTTCCATTGATTCACGAATATTGTGAATCACTTTATCTACCATACTCAAATCTGTCACGATTACATGTGTGGTCATTGCCGTTACTGTGGTGCTTAACGGCCATATGTGAAGATGATGCACATCCCTTACATCAGGGGTGGCTGCTATTGCCTGCTTTACTTCATTGTAGTCGATACCTTCCGGCACACCGTCCATGGTCATTCGGAAGCACTCTACAAGAAGATCTTTTGAAGTGATAGCTATGAACACAGCAATCAAGATACCTACTATGGGGTCGATAAGATACCAATCCGTAAAATGGATCACAATACCGGACACAACCACTCCTACCGATACTAATGCGTCGGCAGCCATATGCATGAAAGCACCTTTTACGTTGAGATCCTTATCTTTCTTGGAGAGGAATAACCATGCTGTGATGCCATTGACCACAACTCCAATTGCCGCTACCCATGCTATGGCATCACCATCCACTGCAGCAGGATGGGCAATCTTGCGTATGCTCTCCAAAAGAATGGCGCCAACGGCAATGCATAAGAGAATTGCATTTGTCAATGAGGCCTGCACAGTCAGCTTACGGTAACCGTAAGTGAATTTCTGAGTGGCGGCTTTCTGTGCCATCTTGAAAGCTATGAGGGAAATAGCTAAAGAAGCTACATCACTGAGGTTGTGACCGGCATCCGAGAGGAGACTCATGGAATTGTAGATGAAACCGCAGGTTGCCTCAGCAACTACATAAATAATGTTTATCGCTATGCCGATTATGAAAGCTTTATTAAGGGAATCCACCTCAACATGATGGTGATGATGCCCATGCTCGTGGTGGTTATGGTGATCATGATCGTGGTGGTTATGGTGGTCATGATCGGCATGTTGATTTTTTTCGGGTTCGGTATCTGAACTGTTATGAAGCATATAGATTAGTATCTTTAGTTATAAGTATGTAATGAAAGAACAATCCCATTGGTAGGATGTTTAGCAAATTTTATTATTTCTTACCTAATTCTCATGTCCAACAAGATTCACCCAATAACAGGAAAAGACCTTGAGGAATCGTTTTAAGTTCTCCTCAAGGTCTTTTTCGTAAGTTTTAACAACTTGGAGTTGAAATATTGTTGGCTTAAGCATCGGCTGAGTTATTAAAATTATTATCAGCACAGTGCAAAAAATCTGCAGATTGATGAATCAGGCCACGCATTTGATACCGAGCCATACCATCAGAAGACCAAGGGCTACTGAAGGCACAATATAACAGATGAATTTCCACCATTCACCTTTCTGAATCATGGCGAAACTGTCATGGCTGAATGAAGAGAATGTAGTGAAACCACCACAGAATCCTGAAATAAGGAGTGCATTCACCAGAGGGCTCATATCATGTCGGGTCCAGAGACCGACAAAAATACCGATGATAAAACATCCGATTACGTTGACTGCAAATGTACCGGCAGGATATTTATCGCTAAAAAGTTTCTTTCCTGCCACTCCGGTAAGATAACGTCCGCAGGTTCCGGCAAAACCACCTAACCCTGCAATTAGCATATATTCGATAATCATAATTTACAATTTTAAAAGTGTCTTTCCCTGAAAAAAGTTGACTCATAAAAAACCAACTTTATGAGGCTAACAG
>CAZUNU010000004.1:0-5863 GCA_964622105.1 uncultured Sangeribacter sp.
ACGGCACTCGAGGCGGTGGGCGCAAAAGTTTTGCGCCCCTACTGCAGGGTTATGGACATGAGGGCGCGGGCGCAAGCCGGAGGCTTACGATCCCGGCAGAGAGAGCACCGGCAGGGTTATGGGCAAGAGGGCACAGGGCGCAAGCCGGAGGCTTACGATCCCGGCAGAGAGGGCACCGGCAGGGTTATGGGCAAGAGGGCACGGGCGCAAGCCGGAGGCTTACGATCCCAGGAGGGCTCAATCCTACACGAGGCTTAAGGTCTCAGAATGCGGTGTTGAGCGCTTTTTTCAGGAAATAAGCGCTTTTTCGGGAAATGAACAGTTTTTCTAAACTTGTACACTTTATATTTTTTTTGAACACTGATCGTCGGGTTGCAAATCGCTTTACCCTACTTATATTAAAGCTCATAATTTAAAGTGAAGTCTCATCACCCTGACTGGATGATGAGACTTCACTTTAAACGATATGTGGGCGCAAGCCGGAGGCTTACGATCCTATAGGGACGGTAGATTGAGCCGGGAAGGGTTGTTGGGCGGTAGCTTGGGCCGGGAAGGGTTGGCACGCGGTAGCTTAGGCGGGCACGGGGTGTCAGGGGTTGGGGTTGGCGATAAGTGTGGGGATCACGATGGTCAGTAAGGCCATCGTGCCCTCCACATCAAACACTTCGGTGGCAGCCGGAAGAAGCAGGGTCTCACCCTGCTTTACCGAAGTGCTTATTCCGTCTACTTTGACACTGCCGTTGCCGGAGACGCATACGAGTCCCATGAAGGAATCGTGGCTATTGGTAAGGCGTCGTTCACCGGCCACTACCTCTTTCTTTACATGAAAGAGGTCACTCATATGTATCTCTTCTGTACTTACATGTTTCTCTTCAGTAGTCCCATGTTTCTCTTCCGTACTTACATGTTTCTCTTCCGTACTTACATGTTTCTCTTCCGTACTAACACGTTTCTCTTCAGTAGTCACATGCTTCTCTTCAGTACTAACGTGTTTCTCTTCAGTACTCATATGTATCTCTTCCGTAGTAGACGACCTGCTTTCAGATACGAGGGAGTTTCCTACGTTCGTCTTAGTGGGAACGGGCTTGGTGGCCGCTATCAGCTCACTTGAGAAAGACGCTCCCGTGGCAGGACAGTATCGGCAACCCTCCGAATCTTTGCCTGAGCGTATCTGCGAGGTAGGCATAGACCCGTAAGACATAGACCCGTAAGAGGTAGCCGTGGGTTCAGCCGATGAAGACATCTGCACTGAGAGTTCATCAGCCGTATTAATGAATTTCACCACTAACGGGAACCTATCGCCGTAGCGGCTATAGACGGTCTGGCCTACAAGATTCTGCTTGTACTTCGAGACCATGTCGGCAAGGGTCATACCGCAATCCACCCCATCCATCACAATGCTCTCGCATCCGGGGATATCGGAGAGTTCCCAGCTCTCCCCTATGTTCTTGCAGTTGATCTTAAGGCCCTTGAACCGGGAGATGGCCTCTCCTCCCCAGGCGGCCGTCTTCAGACAAGGTAAAAATTTTATCGGTTGTCTCATAAAGATTACTGCTTTTCCAATTAATTATTTAGTAAGGGCTACAAATGATTCTAACGAGAATATCACCTTCAATCCAAAAAATCCAGATCAAGCTGCATAACGTAGATCAACCTTGCCGGAATATACGAATTAAATTGGCCCAAAAAGAAAGGATGGTGTCGCGGCGGAAGCCACGCTCCTCTGCGACACCATCCTGAAAGGGTTAGCAATTGTATTACGGAATCAACACTTCCATCGGCTCGCTATAGTTGTAGCGGCGAACCTCAGCTGTAGAGTAGTTGATACGTGCGGCGGCACGGATGTAGACGCGACGTCCGGAAGGTATGTCACCGTTTGAAGTGATGGTGAGCTCCTGCCCGAAATTGGGCTCGAATTCGTTGCCGTTATAGTTGAGAGAAGCACTCCAACGCTCGTCGCGGGCACGATAGCCTACCGATGAAGAGTAGCTTACGAAGAGCTGCACATCGGTCACGTTCATCAGGTCGTCTGAATAATCGTTGCCGCGTGTGGGCTGGATCTTGTCGCGGAAATCCTGAGGGCTAACAGCACGCTCCACCACAACCTTTGCCTTGATCTGGCCGTTGCTTACCTGCGGCTCACCTACAATGCGCACATTGAGGAACGGCTGAACCTCGAATTTCACCTTGGTAGTACCCTTGATGTCGAGTTCCTTACCCTCGTCGGCGAGCAGAACTCCGTCAGGAGTCTCTCTCACAAGAGGAATGAACGGACCATCGATGCGCACATAATAGTGGCCCTTGAAGATCTTGGTGTTCTGGAATGTGCCGTCGGGCATGCAATAGAAATCGGGATTGTGCTGTACGTTGTCGCCCCAGCTGAGCTCTGTAAGGCGTACGCGGATGCCCTCGCTACCCTGATCTGTAAGCACGGGGTTGCCTGTAGCCACGTCAACTACCTCTCCTTTGATCGTCTCTTTAGGCTCGTCGTAGTTGTCAAGCTCGAAGAGGTCGCATGATGTGAACGACATCATCATGGCTACCGCAGCTGCGAATATATGAAATTTTTTCATTGCTGAGTCTCTGTTAAGTTTCTGAATCTGATTAAAATAGGATTATTATCTGTTAGGCTGCTGATCTATCACCAAGCTCTTGCCCACCTCTCCGCCGGGGATGGCGAAATAGTAGTCTACCTGGCTATAGCTGAGCTGTTTGTCGGCCATGTTCTGGAAGTGAGTATCGAAGAAATACTTTCCGTTGGCTGTGCAATAGAAGGGATAGAGGCCGCGGAAGCGATAGTTGTTGTTGTTGCTGAATTTATCTTTGTCGCGCACTTCACCCCAGAAACCGTCGCGTCCTTCGTAGTGCTGCACACGCCAGCGGCGTATATCCCACTTTGCCTGATGCTCGAAGGCAAGCTCCTTGCGACGCTCACGGCGTACGATGTTGCGGCTGTCTTCATTGCCTGTAAGATTCTTAGTGAGCTGATCAGCTCCGGCACGCTCGCGGATGTCGCGGATAGCCTGAGTAGCTACGGCCAGCATATCAGTTCCGTCGGGCGAAGAAACGCCTGCCATTGAAAGCTCTACGGCTGCCTCGGCTGCGTCAAGAAGCACTTCGGCATAACGCATCAGGATGTAAGGCTGATCACACACACCCTCACGGCCACCACGGAAATTGGGATCAAGCCATTTGCGGGTTACGAGACCGGTGACTCCACTCTCACCCCAGCCACGGTAAGGACCGCAAGGGCCAGTAGCGGGGAAGTCGCTTCCGTCAGGAGCTGTGACGTATTTTCTCTCTGTCGGAGAGTTGCTCATCACGATCTTATCACCATACTTGGAATCGGTGAAGCTCTGGGGAGCGTTGCCGTAAGAGTAATCGTTCATGATGGCGCTCACCGGGAGGGTGCCTGTATAAGAACCGGCCCACATGTCGACTGTGCCGTCGGCAAACTTATCGCCCGGGAAGATAACCTGAGCTCTGAGGCGTGGCTCTGCATTTGCGAAGAAATCCAGCGGTTTATCATAAAGAACGTATTCACCTTCCGTGATATTGTCGCCGGTTGTCACTTTCAGGGTTCCGTCAGGATAACGGGGGAAACCGTCGAAGAGCTCTACGAAGTCGGCTGTCGGGCAGGTGCCGCAGCTGAGCGGTGAGTGAGCGGGATAAGTGAAACCCATCATGTAGGGCGAGTTATAGCTGTCGTAGCTGTGCACAGTGGTAGGATAGATATACTCTCTCACCCAGAGATGCTCCGAGCTGTTGGCATCGGCAAGCATATCAACGAGGTTCTCAAACTGTGCATCACGGTCAGTCGCACTCCATTTTGCTTTGTGAAGCGAATACTTGCCATCCTTGATGATCTCGGAAGCGGCTTTGTAAGCCTCTGCGAAGTATTTCTTTGAAGCGGCCTCCCAGCTTTCAGGAGCGAAACCCATCACACGCACGCCTGTCTTAGCACCGAGGCCTGTTAGGTGGCCGTCAACCGTCTGATTATATTTGGCTACTGATCCGGCATAGAGCATAGCGCTCGATTTGTAGGCCAGAGCCACGCTGCGGTTGGCATAACCGCGCTTAGCACTCTGCGGGCTCATAAGCTCGATAGCTTTGTCGTAGTCAGCGAGGATCTGATTCCAGGTCTCCTCCTCGCTTGAACGGGGCTCCTCGAGCACCTCATCACCCGGATAGTTGATCACGCGGGTCACGAGGGGTATGCCGCCGTAGCGCATGGCCATCTGAGTGAAGGTATAGGCTCTCAGGAAGTAGGCATGGCCGAGATAGTCGTTGAATGCCACGGGAGAATAGTTGGCCTCATAATTGGGAAGATCTTCTATAAGCATGTTGATCTTACGGAGATTCTCGAAGCTCTCGCGCCAGTAGTCATCGGCTTTTTCTTCTCCGGTGAAGGCAGTCACGATACCGTCGCGTCCTACAGCCTCACCTGTGCCCTCCACGCCCTTCGAAACGAGCCAGCCGTTGCGGTTGTGTCCACGCTGAGGGAGATATTTGAAGTCTTCCAAGGGGAGATGGCTGTAGATCTCAGCCATATATATTTCCATGCCGGCGTCATTGCTCAGCAGATCGTCTTCTGTCATCATGCCTTTCGGCGAAATGTCGAGATCGGCACAAGAAGTGAGGAGGCCGAGACCGATAATTGATGAGAATATGATTTTTTTCATGTCGTTTCTGAAATTGATGGTTAGAAGGAGAGATTCAAGCCAAAGGTGAATGTGCGGTTGAGAGGATAGAGTCGGCCGAGATCTGTATCGGGATGCTCAGGATCGACGAATTTCACCTTTGTGAATGTAAGAGGGTTATAGCAGTTGAAATAAACTCTGATCTTGTTGCCGCGGAGCAGCTTCTCGGGGATGGTGTAGCCGATCTCGATGCTCTTGAGACGCAGATAGTCGGTAGATACGCGGTTGAAGGTTGAGTTACTTCTCGGAGTGCGGTTGCCGAAAGCATAGTGGCCGCTCACCCATTCTGCAGCCGGGTCATATATGTCGGCGTTGGGATCTACTGTGTGCCAACGGTCGGTAAACTGCTGGAGCACGCCGCCACCATTCTGGCCCCAAACTGCGAAGAGAGGCTCCTCATATTTCATTGAGCCGAGGGCTGAACCCTGCCAGAGCATATTGAAGTCAAACCATTTCCAGTTGACGTTGACATCGAGAGAATAGTTCATCCATGGAGTCTGGTCGTAAGCGTAGGGATGCTCGTCCTCACCGTTGATCTCACCGTCGCCGTTCCAGTCTACGTATTTATAGTCGCCGGGGAGAAGATCACGCTCGGTATACTGAGGATTATTCCAGATCTCATACCAGTTCTGATAGCGACCGGCACCTTCGTAGCCGAACTGCACGCCCTGGAAGCGATTGTTGAGGTTATCATGACGCCATTTGTCGTAAGAGTTGGTATAGTTGTCGTTCTGAACAGCTGTGAGATATTTGTTACGGGTGATCGAGAAGATTCCACGTGCGCTCCAGCTCCAGTCGCCGATTGCATAACGGTGGGTGATTGCAACCTCAAGACCATAATGGCGGTCGGAGTTCACATTCTCAAGAGGAGCTTCAGCGCCCACTACTGTGGGGAGGTCACCCTTGCGGCTCTCGAAAAGACCTGAACGGTTGCGTACGAAGTAATCTACCGAAGCGCCGATCCAGCCGTTGCGGCTCTCGAAGTCAACACCGATGTTGAATGTCTTTGACTTATACCAGCTCAGCAATATGTTGGGAATTCGTGTGAGCCCTGCGCCATAGATAAAGTCGCCATCGAATACGTAGCCGGGAGAATAACCGTTGTAGTTACCGTTGTCTGAAGTCTGACCGCCACGGTAGTCGAAGCCCTGGAGCCACTCATA
>CAZUNU010000004.1:5963-43032 GCA_964622105.1 uncultured Sangeribacter sp.
CCGAAGTCATAGAGATCATTGAGACCGGTGTTCATAGAACCAACCTGACCATCCTCAACACCTGCGAGCAGATAAGGAACGGAGAATGCAAGATCGCGGTAAGCATAGAAGTTGTCGCCGTGGCGCTCAGTTGACTCATAACCTACCACTGCACCTACATTGTGGACATCAGCAAAGGTGCGGAGGTAATTCAAGGTGAACTGCACCATGAACTGACGTTTGTCGTAGAACTCGCGGCGCATGTTGGAGGGAGAAGTCTCGGAGTAAACTTTGGCAGTATAGCTACCGTCAAGTTCATTATAGGCATACTGTGTAAACTCCTTCTTATAAATCTCGTTGTTGTCGAGTGTATAGTCGTAGCTTACAAGAGCCTTTGCAGAGAGGCCTTTGAGAGCCGAAGTGTAAGCACCGAAGTCAACGTTGATAGCACCGCTTGACTGGAACATCTTGCGACGGTATTTACGGTAGCCTGAAACGTCGCTTGTCATCATAGCCACTGTGTTGCGCTCGAGGTCAAGACCTGCGTAGTTGAGCATCGTGCGCTCCGGATCGGCATAAGCGGGATGAAGCACGCCCTGGCTCCAATAGTTGCGGATGATGTCCACGGAACTATAATAAGGAGTGTTGCGGTTGTCGGCCATAGCCGAAATGTTGAGATCGAGCTTGATGCCTTTCCAGATCTCTGTAGAGAGATTGCTGCGGAGGTTCATCTTGTCGTAGTTGAGGTCGCCCGATTTGAACATACCCTCCTGATAGAGATAGCCGAGGCTGGCGAAGTATTTTGTCTTCTCGTTGCCACCGCTCACGCTAACGTCGTGCTGAGTCTGGGGCGACCATGAAGCGATCACCTCGCCGTTCCAGTCAGTCTGAACGCGGCTGCCATTTGCGAAAGCTTCGAATTCCTCGGGACCGTAAGCAATCTGGCCACCGTTGATGTTGTTGCGTCCGATTTCATTCCAGATTGTCATGGCGTCGAAAGCGTTGGCAAGCTTAGGCATCGACTTGGGTTTCTGGATTGTGAAGGAGCCATTGTAGCTGACTTTAGCCTTGCCGGCTGCACCTTGCTTGGTGGTGACGAGCAACACGCCGTTTGCAGCTCTCACACCGTAGATGGCTGCGGCAGCATCCTTAAGCACAGATACGTCCTGGATGTCGTTGGCATTGATACGCTGGAAATCCTCTACCGTGCGGGGCACTCCGTCGATAACCACGAGGGGTGAACCCATGCCACGGATATCGAAGTTGTTGTTGTATGTGCCGGGTTCTGAACTCTTCTGCCATACACGCACACCGGGGATCTTACCGGTAAGCATGTTCTGGGGGTTCTCGTTGTTGGTCTTGATCATGGCATCGCCCTTGAGTTCCGACACGGCACCCGTGATAGAACCTCTGCGCTGCACACCATAACCTACCACAACCACTTCGTCGAGAGATTCGGCGCTTGCACCGAGCACGAAGTTGATTTCTGTGCGTCCCTTCACAGCCTCTTCCACAGGATTATAACCGATGTAGCTCACCACGAGAGTGGCATCTGAGGCGGCGTTGAGTATATAATTGCCATCGATGTCGGTGGCCACACCCACTGCGGTGTTCTTCACCATGACAGTTGCGCCGATAAGCGGCTCGTTGTCGGTATCAGTCACTTTACCTTTGATCGTCAGCGTCTGCTGAGCTGAAGCGCCTATGGCTGAAAGAGCCGTCAGCACCATCGCCAACAGTGCCGGCAGAAGGTTTCTTTTCGATAAGTTTATAAACATATGGTCTTGATGTTGATTAGTTATTTCTTTAGGTCATGTGATGCAAGAACGGCATACTGGGCTGCATATCCGAATGTAAACAATGCCTCTGTATCGTTTTTGCTACGGTCGCGGTTCCAGCCGGCGAGCAGATTCACCGGGAGCAGGTTCTTCTCAAGGAAATTTGTGTAGCCATAATCGAGATTATCCTGGAAAGCCTTGAGACAGTCGGCAGCCTCGCTGCACTGGCCGTAGGCTTCTGCGTAACCTCTCATCAGCACGCCGTTGAACCAGGGAGAAAAACCTGTAAGGTTAAACGTATAGTAGCCTGACAGTGTGGAACCAAGTTTTGCGAAGTGGCGGAAGCTTGTTGAAACAAGGCTTTTGGCATCTGCTGAATATTTGGTGTCGCCTGTGGCCTCTGCAAGGGCAGCGGCTCCGGAGATCATTGTGCCGGTGTTGTAGCTGTAGTAGCTGCCTGTGGCACCCGTGTCGCGGTTGTTGGCACGATAGCGTACGCCATCAATCTCCTCATATGCTATACTGCCATCGGCACCACACATATCCCAGAACACCCCTTCCGATACATTGTAGAGTTTTCTCTTCTGCCAGTCATATATCTTGGCAGCCATGGTCAGATAGTAGTCAGATTTATTTTCAGTCTTCTCCACTCTCTGTTTGCCATTCTCGATAGTCTTATAAGTGATCTGATCACCCTTTCCTTTATAGATGTCGCTAAGCCAAACCAGAGGACTGATCATCGGGCCGTTGCTGCAGGAATGTTTGGTGGTGTAACCCGGTCCCCAGGTGATTCCGCCGTTCTCCTGTCCGTTCTGATCGAGAGTGCAATCCCAGCCGTCGAGCACGTAAGCTGTCAGGTATTCAGCCTTCTTGAGATATTCAGCGTTGTCTGTGATAAGATAGGCTTCAATCAATTCTCTCACGAGCCATTCCTGATCATCGTAGACGTTGAGCACTCCTGTCACATTTGCCGCACCCTTTCCATCGGCCCT
Source organism: uncultured Sangeribacter sp. (assembly GCA_964622105.1). GTDB lineage: Bacteria > Bacteroidota > Bacteroidia > Bacteroidales > Muribaculaceae > Lepagella. The sequence goes on from CAZUNU010000004.1 coordinate 8,713, forward strand.
GTTCACAGCGTATACAGTCCAGTTGTTGGTGCCGGTGTAGGAGGTCAGGCTATATGTGCCGGCATAATATTCAAGATTTTCAATGAGATTTGAAAGATGAGTCTTGTAGGTTGTCCAGTTGGCGTCGTAAAGAGCCGGCTTGCCGTTCTCCTTGAGCTCCTTCATGGCTTTCATGGCGGCGTTCACGGCCTCAATGGCACTTGTGTACATCCATACACTTCCCACCTCTGAGGAACGTGTGTTGGTGAAAGGATTGTATTTACGCGCCATCTTCATCTGCTGGCCATCGAAGTAGTGCTCTATAGCAGAATTAATGACATTTATCGATCTTTCAGTGTTGATCTCGGCTACCGACCTTGTGTCAGAAGGCTTGTTCGGTGTCTGGCCCCCCTGGGGCCCGTCAGGCTGATCCTTAGGATCGTCTGACGAGCATGCGGAGCCACACATGAGAAGAGACAGAGCAAGAAATATATGTGAAGTTTTCATGCTTGTGTGGATTTTGAGTGGATTACTCTATATCGATAGCATTGAGTGTGAGCTTATTTTCATCGCCATTCACCTCACCGTTGTGTACGCTTATACAGATCATCACGTCCTGACCGTCGAATTCCGAGAGATCATAGGTGAATGTGCAGTACGCATCACCGCTCTTGAATTTCCAGCAACCGTCTGCAGCGGCTGAAGCATCTGCTGCGTCGTTCTCAGCGGGAGCCATGAAGTGGGCTTTGCAGTCCATTGTTATTGCAGTGAGCTTAAAGAAGGTGTAGTTGTCGCCGAAGTTGCGTGTAGTGAGCTTGAGCTTGTTGTGGCCGGGAGCTATGGAATACTTGGCGTAGACGTATTGCTCGGGTTCCTGAGTGTTGGGCTGTTCGTTGCCACGGGTCTTGATCATGTAGCCCTCGTTGGCAAATACTTCCGGATCCTTATGGAGCGGCATGTGTGTCCAGTAAGCCATCACGTGATTAGCGGCTGCCCAGCTTCTGTAACCGTCAATGTAGTTGTCGCGGTTGCCACCAACGGGGCTGATACCAGTGTAGTGAGTGAGATCCTGAGGCATTGAAGAGCGAACCATAGATTCTGTCATGTGCCATCCGGGAAGATCGGCTATCTCTGTGCCGGGCATCCATGTGTAAACTTCGTTGGCAAAGTATTCGTTGCTGAAGCTCAATCTGCGGAGCACGAGCTGACGCCAATAGTCGCCGGTTTCCATTCTGTAGTGGCCTACGATTACCACCACTTCCTTACCCTCCCAGGGTGAGAGGTCGAAGAATTCACTGTAGTAAGATCCGCTGTCGGCAGTTCTGATGTTGCCTACATATTCGAGCTCAGGTTCAGCCTTTGTAAGGTCTACAATCTGTACGCCCCAGAAGCAGGGTGACTGATGAGTGCGGAGCTGGATTGTGAGTTTGCTATTGTCTGCGGTTATGAGCTTGCGGCCATATACAAATGAGTCGAAGTTCTTGTCGTCGGCAGGATTCTTCTGGTCGTCACCACCGTTACGAATGCGCAGAGTCGATCCCTCGTTCTGTTCCTCGTAGTCTCCTGTCCAGGTTGTGAGTGAACCCATGTAGTCGCATGCCCAGTCAAACATCGGGTAAGCGTCGGCGTTGCGTCCGCCCTTGTATTCGTTGTTATACCATCTCGGAGCCTTGCGGAGATCCTCCACTGTGATACCTCTGAGAAGCTCGGTGCTACCTATGCGAGCATCATATTGGGCGATGCCGTCATTGAAATCTGAAAGGGCAATCTTTGCTGTAACGGTAGGATAACCCTCTTTCACGATAGTGAGTGTGTAATCGCGGAGAGCAAGGCCTGTGATTTCATAATAACCCCGGGCATCTGTCTCGCTGCTGTTGGAAGCGCTGACGCTTACTTTTACGCCCTGAAAAGGAGCATTGTTGTTGCGGGCGTCGTAGATGTAGCCTTTTATTATGGCATTGGCGTAGGTCATCTGAACGTCTGCTGTTGCCACTCCTTTTGCGAATTTGGAAGGAACCAGGGTGATGGCGGTCATTTCATAACCGGTCTTTTCGAAAGTCACGATCTGGCCTTCACTGTGGAGGGCGATATCAGAAAGTGAGTAACTACCGTCGCCGGAGGTAGTGGTGGATTTCGCCGACGATTTGTCGGTAACTGTGACGTCGGCAAGGGGATTGTCAAACTCGTCGGTGACGTAGCCTGTCAGGGTTCCCTGCCCTGTTATCACGTCTTTCATGGCCTCATCTTTATCGGAGCATCCCGAAGCGAAGAGCGACAGCAGTCCTACAATTGCTGCCAAGCCGATTCGATTGATTAGTTTAGTTATTCGCATAAGTACTATGATTGATTAGTTAATGAATATCGTATTAATCGCCTGTGACGGGCTGTTTGAGTGAACCTTGGAAAACAATCTTTTTTACCTTAAGATGACATACCTCTGCAGTCAACTTAAAAAATTCCATTTTACCTTAAAACTTAAACTAACCTAATAACTTCTATAAAGCATCAGCCGATTCGTTTGCTGATTGCACTGCAAAGTTAGCTCGGTTTTGAAGGAAAAATGTAATCCTCCAATGCCACAATTGTACCTTTTCACTCATGTATACATTGTTGTCACAGTCGAATACAAATTCGCAATCAATTGGTTAACAGAAGTTTATTTTAAAATACTATGGATTAATCGAGAATTAACCCCTCTAAGGGCTATTTCTTGACACAAATTTATGAATTTTTCAGAATATATCACAATACAAAAGCATGAAGATACGGACACAAAAACGTCGGCGCATGATCTGCTGATCATACGCCGCCGTTTAAGGTCTTCTTCAAGGAAAAAGAGGTTCAGTTTCTCTCCTCAGCCTCGTCGATCTTGGAAAGGGCAAACGCATAGGCACCGGCTGAGATTGCCTTGCTGGCACCGAGTCGCGAGAAGGTCACACCCACACGCTTCATATCATCATACTCGACATTCATATTGGTGCCGCGCACGTTGATGGTCTTTGTATTACCCTTGGCAAACCTTTCGAACTCCTCGGGATTGTCGAGATTGAATACCTCCATCTGCACTCTGCGCACGCTGTCGCCTCCAAGTGTGGCAAATTCAGAACGCAGTTCTTTCATCAGCGAAGGCATGATCCAATGACGAGCCGCAGTGATGCCTCCGCCAATCACTATGATTCCGTCAATGAGTTGCACGGCAATAGCCATGGCGTCGCCCGCAATCTCACCGAATTCTGCAAAAGCCTTGCGCGCAGCCTCTACGTTGCCTTCGCGCTTGCCATCGGCAATCTCGCAAATTTCTTTCGGCTCATAGTTATGATTGTAGTCGCCTGAAGCCTCAGCATATACTCGCTTGATGGCTCTTACTGCCACTCCTTCCTCTACGATGATTCCTTGTTTTGTCTTATGAGGGAGGCAGAAAGTCTCCACACATGAATTGTCGCCACGATTCAGCTGCCCGTTTACCACGAGGCCAACGCCGAAACCTGTGCCAAACGTATAGCCGAGCAGGTTGCGGAAACGTTTTTTGCTACCAAGTTTGGCAAGACGGTCGTTTATTTCGGGCAATGCGCCACAAAGGGCCTCTCCGTAAGCGAATAGGTCACCGTCGTTATTGATAAACACAGGGATACCGAATTCATTCTGAAGGAATGGGCCGAGTGCCACGCCATCGCGGAAAGAGGGGAAATTGGGAAGATAACCTCCGATAATGCCATTTGGATAATCAGCCGGTCCGGGGAAAGCGAAGCTTATGGCCACCGGTTTCTCGTCGAGCGAGTCAATCACCTCCCGGAAGCCTTTCACCATAGTGTCAAGACAAAGATCAAGGTCTTGCGCATTAGATGGATACGTGATTGGTTCAGTTATATATTCGCATCCCCGCATCGCTCCGAAAACGAGGTTCGTGCCCCCTGCATCCAGGGTGATCACAATTCGGTCATCATGAAAAAACATAGTTTCTGATTAGATTTTGAGTTTACACCTGATTCAACAGATCCAGTTTCCCTTCATTAATAAGTTTGATGACAAGTTCTCCGAACAGAGTATTCTGCCATGCAAACCAAGGACGGGTGAAATCGGAAGCGTCATTCTTGTTAAACGATTCGTGAATGAAGCCAGTGCCGGCGTCAGTGTCAAGAAGCATTCTCAAGCACTCGGCTATCTCAGCGTCGTCGGTACTGGTGAAGGCACGCATCATGATACTCATCGGCCACACCATATCATATCCTACATGCGGACCGCCTATGCCCTCGCCTGCTTTGCCGGTGAAGAAGTAAGGATTGTATTCACTCCACACGAAGCGCCTTGTATTCTGATAGATAGGATCGTTTACATCCACATCACAAAGGTAAGGCAATGAGAGGAGGCTTGGAGCATTGGCATCGTCCATCAGGAAATGGTTGCCGAACCCATCCACCTCGAAAGCATAGATTGATCCGAACACGGGATGATTGTAGACAGCATAAGTGCGGAGGGCACTCTCAACTTCATTGGCAAGACGACGACATTCCGCACATCTTGTCTTGTCGGAATTTACGTTGTCAAGAATCTCTGCCGCCTTACGGAGAGCCGAAACAGCGAAGAAATTGGAAGGCACAAGATACTGCAGCGTAGTGGCATCGTCGGAGGGACGGAAGCAAGACACGATCAATCCGCACGGCTTCACAGGGGCACCGAGGCCGTCGTTGTTCAGAGTGTCGAGCGCGCGCTCGGTCTTGCGTTGGAATTTGTAGTTTCCGACGCCGTCAAAGCGCTGTTGCTCCTTAAATGTGGTCACGATCTTGTCGAGCGCGGTGAGCCATTCCTCATCGAAGATGGAGGAATCGCCTGTCACCTTCCAATATTCATATGCCAGACGCACCGGATAGCAGAGAGAATCGATCTCCCATTTGCGCTCGTGCACGTCGGGAATCATCTCGGTGAGGTCTGTCATCCATTCTCCACCGGTGGGGCCATCGTTGAAAGCGTTGGCATAGGGGTCGAGGATGATACACTTGAACTGGCGGCGGATCACCCCTTCAAGCATATCCTTCAGTGCAGGGTCATCGTTGGCGAGCTGCACGTATGGCCATACCTGGGCACCGGAGTCGCGGAGCCACATGGCATGGATATCGCCGGTGTAGACGAATGTGTCCTGTTTACCGTCTTTCCCTATGCGGTGATGCACGGTTGTATCGATCGTGTTGGGGAAGCAGTTCTCAAACATCCATGCCAGTTTGGCATTGGTGAGCTGCTTCTTCACCTCGGCTATCTTCTTTTCCACTGCCTCTGAATGGAACAGACGCTCCCCTTTGGCCGGGCGGCATGTAGCCGGAGTTCTGACGGGTGTCTTACCCGTCACCTTATCGCTTCTGCACTCCATCGAGGACACCCCTGCGGCCGACATTGTACCGGAGGCAAGGAGAATAGAGGCCATGGCTATAAATACCTTTTTCATTTTCTACCTGTTAGATTAGCAAAATTTGTTTTGCCACAAAGTTAATTTTCTTCTCTTATATAGAAGTGTGGCTCATTGCCAACAATGTATGAAATGAAATTTGGCCACAGAATACACATTTTTGTCAAGATTCGACACATTCCAACCCCTATTCAGACTCATTATCGGGATTCAGCGAGAGATCTTTCGAAGCATTTTGAGCCCTGTAGTTTTTCGGTGTCATCCCGAACCGCTTGTCAAACTCCTTGTAGAAATGCGAGCGATTGGTGAATCCACTCCTGTAGATCACTTCCTGCACCGTGGCGGAGGTGGTTACGAGCAGACGTGCTGCATAACTGATACGCTGGTTTTTTATAAAGTCGTTGGGCGAAAGCTGGTCGAGCTCCTTGAATTTCCGGTAGAGGTTTCTTACGCTTATCTTCACATGTGCCGCCAGTTTCTCGGGTCCCAAGTCTTCATCTTCCACGTGAGCATCGATATAGTTAATGATCTCATCCATGAAATCCTTGTCCTCGCGATGGAGGAGATGGCCGTCGCTGTACTCGTAAGCACTTGCACCTGTGGTATAGTACTCCTTAAGATAAGCACGGTTCTCAAGCAGACGGCGCACCACCGCCTGAAGATAATCAAGGCTGAACGGTTTCCCAATATAGGCATCCGCGCCGGAATCTATGCCCTCCACTTTCTCCTGATTGCTGGTCTTGGCCGAGAGAAGCACAAGAGGTATATGCATCGTGTGCTTGTTCTGCTTTATCATTCGGGTGAAGGTTACTCCATCTGTGCCGGGCATCATGATGTCGGATACTATCAGATCCGGCGGTGTCTTACGGATTATATCCAGAGCCTTGTCGGCCGATTCAGCTGTGAGCACTTCATATTCTGAAAGAGCGTCACTAAGCAGCAAAAGGATCTCACGGTTGTCGTCCACCACCAGCACCCGGCTCTTATCGCTCTTGGCAGGCAAAGGAATTTCGGCACCGTCTTCAGGGTTTTCCGGCACGTCATGACCAGACGCATCATTCCGGATCTCCTCTGCATGATCTTTCGAATCGGCACTTTGGCTATCTGATTGAGTCGGGAGAAGCTTACTGCTTTCAGGAGTAGCAGTTGCTGCTGCCGCTGCCTCCTTAGACTCTATTCGAGGCAACTCCACTATGAAGTCAGCATACTTCCCGACCTCACTCTCTATTAAAATTGAGCCTTGGAGAAGATCCACCATACTGTGGCATATGGCGAGTCCGAGACCATTGCGGCTTGACAGACCCTTCACGGCATTCTCCTCTACATTATCAAGCACACTGTAGCGGTTGAAGATCCTCTGTTTCTCCTCTTCGCTGATGCCTTTACCTGTATTATAGACGGAGAGACGCAGTTTGTCGCCCTCCTTCTTGAGACCGATCTTTATTGTGCCACCTGTAGGTGTGTATTTGAACGCATTGGAAATGAGATTGGTCATGATCTTTCTTACACATCCGAAATCAGTGACCCAATCAATATCCGGCTCTATCTCATCCACAAGATTGATATTGTTTCTGTCGGCAAGCTCGGAGAAAGAGGTGATAATGTCGGAGCATAGACCGCTTATTCCCACCATAGAGAGCTTCAGCTGCTTATGGCCGGTCTCCATACGCCGGAAATCAATCAGCTCCTGAATCAGGGTGTTGAGACGCTCGGCATTAGTACGCACCAATCCAACATACCTCTTTATATAGTCGTCACTGCCCGGATAATCCAATATTCGCTCACACGGACCGTATATAAGGGTAAGCGGCGTGCAGAATTCATGGGTAATGTTGGTGAAGAATCTTAGTTTCTCTTCATAGAGTTCCTCCTTGTGAGTCTGCTCAAGATTCTTCATCTGCTCTCTCTGACGCTCACGCTGACGGCGGAGGTAGATGAGCACACCCGCAACTATAGCTCCCAAGAACAGGAGTAAATAAAAAATCTTGGCCCAGATCGAGAGATACCATGGTGCTTTCACCACTATCTCTATCACCATGGGTTCGCTTTCAATGCCCGTGGCCCGATTCATATATCTCACCCTGAGATTATACTTTCCGTAAGCCATGCCGTTGAATGAGATAGTTGTCTCCGGGCCATTGTTTATCCAGTTCATACCGTCCAGCGAGTAGGAATAGACGTAGTTATGGGCATTGACGAAATCCGGAGCACCCACCATCAGCGAGAAATAGTTTTCATCCGGATCAAGCACAATTTTCATCTTGTCTTGACTACGGTCAAGATAATCCACAAGCGGCACATCCTCACCCGATATGGTAAGTTTCATGAATGTCAAGTCCGGTTTGTAGACAGGCGGTTCAGGATAAGTGAGATTACGTGAAATAAATGTCAGACCGTTAATGCCGCCGAAAATCACTCCTTTGCCGTTATAGAAAGCCGCGCCATCGCTATATTCCGTCACACTGAGACCATAGCTGTTGCCGTAGTTCAATCCGCGACTCTCCTCCGGGTTAAATCTCACGATACCGGAATTTGTGGAAATCCACAAATCCCCGGTACTCACCCGAATCATGTCATGGATAGTATTATTGGCGAATCCTGCCTCCTGCCCGATATAATGCTGTTCTCCTTCGGGTCCTGATTTAATGAGGCCCTCACCGGTGCCGAGCCAAAGCACATCGCCGGCCTGTATGGCTACAAAGACATCATTCACCACATTCGTGCCGAAATCATTCTTCAGAGGCATAGCCTGAAGACGTCCATCCCTGAATTCATAAACGCCCTTTCCACGGTTGCAGAAAATGATATTACCCTTTTCACTGACGGAGAGTGAGAAGAATTGATTCATGGAATATTGTCCGTCATCCACAGTATAGGCTCTCACCCTGTCGAGCTTAGGCTCGGCTCCGCCTGTGATATTTGCTCTGATCACACCCCATCCTAAGGTGGTCATCCAGAGGGTAGTGTCGTTCTCTTCATATATGGCATGAATATTACGCACATTTGGAGGCGTTGCTACAACATGCAGACGATTGTCGGCATAACTGTAGTAATTGAGGCCCTCATCCGTACCAATCCAGAGTATCGGTCGCGAACTCTTGCAGAACGCAAAGACAGAATTATGAAGCAAGCCACTGTTGGAAGAGGTGAAAAGATACCCCTTGTCGAGACTTGGCCGTGGGTTACCTTGGTTGAAATCTGAGATTTTCAAGAGGCCGTCGCCTTTTGTGCCTATCCAGAGATTCTTCTGATCATCCAGATAGATGGCCCTGACAGGATGTGAGATCTTATTCCCCAGAGCATTGAAATCATAAGAATGGAGGCTGAAATAGTCGTCCCAGAAAGTATAGACACCCTGGCAATCTGAACCGATCCATACAACATCCTGACTTGGGGAGCCTTCGAGACAGAAAACGCCAACATGCAGACCTAAGTCGATGGTCAAGAACTCTTTCTGCTCATTACGACCGACCCATACCACTCCATCTGTGAAAAAAGACACGAAAAAGTTGCCATGGCGGTCGTGTACCATATTGGAGATCTTTCCACGTGATGTCACGGCAGCGCCTGTAGAGGCTATTGTCTGTACCTTGCCGTCTGGCAATACCTCGCAGATATCGCCTTCGGGAGTAATGATGAGCAGCTCACCATTCTGTTCCTTGGCAAATTCGGATTTTATATTCCCATATTCCTTCACCGGCGAAAGATTACTCTCCTTACCGGCCGTAGCTTTCTCCAGATCATAGAGACATATTCCCTCTTTGGCGACGGTCCACAACAGACCCTCACGCTGCAGGATACAGGAAACCCTTGAAAAGTCATGACTTAGCTTACCTAAATCCCTGAACTCAGTGTCGGTGGCAGGATCGTAGACGTTAAGATGAGAATCCTCTGTCAATACATACATCCGATGGTTCTCCCGATTCACATACATCACTTCCTGACCGTGAAACTGAGGGAAAGTCTTCAGGTCCCATGTCTTGGTATCGAAAAGGTCAAGGCCGTAATTCGTTAGTATCCACATGTAGTCTTTTCCGCCCTCCTTGATAGCCTCAATTACATTGCCGGAGAGCGTGCGCCCCGGAAACAAAGATTTGAATGGAAGGATAGATGATCCGGTGGCTATATTCACGCCATCGCAAGTGCCAATCCAGAGCCAACCGTAGTCGTCGAGGCAAAGCGAGAGAATCGCGCTGTTCGACAGACCATCGCCACTGAAAGTCTGGCGCATATTGTAGGCCCGGGTCTCATTGAAGAGCCCTGTCAGCATGATAAGAACCGAAAAAATAAATAATCGTAATCTGTTAAGTTCCATGGTCAGATTGAAAAGTCGTTTTCTTGAACTGAAAAGTCGTTCTCTAAAATAGAATCAGAGGGAAACGAATCCAATTGGATACGTTTCCCTCTGCAAAATTACAAATTTTTATCTAATTGCCAAATTATCCTTTCTCGTGAAGGTGGATTATCCTTGTGTGGAATATCATTTGTTATCCGGAAGCGACTTTTTCACTGTATGACTCCCTGCCGAATACTCCTTGGAAACAGTTTCTCCGGGCAAAGTGACAACAGCCACTGCCTCCTCTGGCACAGTGAAAGTCCAGATCCATTCATCGCCGTCATATTTCCAGGAACTCTTGATCTTGCCGGCGGCCGAATCGTATTCAGCGTCAAGATGACCCAGTCGACGATCAGGAACAGGCTTCATCACTATTTTGCGGAAACCTGGCTCAGAAGAATCAGCAGATATGCCGGCCATAGTCTCCCACATCCACTCGCCCACACAGCCATAAGCATAATGATTGAAGCTGTTCATGCCTTGCGGGCCCATACCGGTGTCTTTCATATAGCTGTTCCAGCGCTCCCAAATGGTAGTGGCGCCATTATCGATTGAATACATCCAGCTCGGGTTATTCCTCTGGAATAGCAGTTCATAGGCAATATCTGCCATGCCGTTCTCTGTCAGCACCGGCATCAGGATGGAAGTGCCGAGGAATCCGGTCTGCAGACAGTTGCCGTGATCAGCGAAATTCTTACGCAACCTCTTTTTCAGATTATCCTTGGCCTCACCCTCTACGAGATTACATCTCAGGGCAAAGAGAGCCGGAGTCTGCATAGTGTTGAGAATTTCAACGTTGAAATTCCCGTCATCATTAATGAAATTATCCTTTATATATTTACGTGCCTTGGCGATCATGCGCTCATATTTGGCAGCATCGCGACCGGTATCCTTGGCCATATCGCGCATCATCTCGGCATCCATCAGCCAATAGCAGGCACTCAGATAATTCCAGTAGTCAATGGCTTCGGGGCGTGTCTTCCAGTTGCCATCCGTATCCTGGAAATCCTTGCGTCCGCTGCAGCTTTCGAGAGGTTCGTAGCTCAGCCAGTCGGCCCACTGATAGTTACCATTGTCAGAAAGCAGAGAGTTATGGTCATAGCAAGTGCTGTCAACATAATCCATGAATTTCTCCATGGAATCCCAGTTTTCTGCCACTATCTCTTTATCGCCGAATTGCTTCCATATCGTCCAAGGAACAATAATGCCGGCATCGGCCCAGCCGAGGCGCATCATGTCGGTGGGCATTGCTCCATATTGTGCTACCGGCGCAACCCCGGGATATGCCCCCTTCTCAGTCTGAGTATCTCGCATATCCCGCATCCATTTGTGGAAGAAATCGCGTGTGTTGGCGAAATATGTGCCCGTCTCGGCAAACACCTGTGTATCGGCTGTCCAGCCGAGTCGCTCGTTACGCTGCGGGCAGTCAGTAGGCACCGATAGATAGTTGGAACGCATTCCCCAGAGCGCATTGCTGATGAGCTGATTCACCATCGGATCGCCTGTGGTGATACGCCCTGTCTCAAGATTGGAGGCTATGGAGGTGACGGGGATAGACTTGAGGCTCTTGATTTTCACGTCTTTGTCGGCTGTGAGCGTTGCATAACGGTAACCAAAGAATGTGTTACGCGGACTGTATGTCACATAGCCCTTGTCGTCACCGAAAGTATATTTCATTCTCATGCCTTCCTCAGGAATACGGAGGTTAAGGCGGTGGCAACTGCCCTCGGGGCCATCCATACCACGGCTTTTCGCGCCGTTGCCATCATTAAGAATCTCCGACGGCAGGAACGTAAGGGTAGTTCCCTCCTCGGCCATGAACTCGAAAGCGGGAACAGCGGCACAATTTTGACCGAAATCCACCACAATGGTCTCTCCGGGATGCACGATGAGTTCCTCCCCATCTGCGAAGGTCTTCACAATATTCACTTTGCCATACTCATTCTCTTTTTCTCCCGAGACCCCTTTCCACGCATACGCCATCACCGGCTTTAGTGCCAGGTCAGGGCGTCGGTAAATCTCTGCTCCCGCAGAAGGAAAGATTCCCCCCTTGAATTCATTGTTAACCTCTGTCGCCGCGAGGTTGGCAGTGGCGTCAAATGGAGAGGCCACGCGTGCATCGTATTCTTCACCGTCGAAGATAGCGGCATGTGTCACAGGGCCCGCTATTCCACCTTCCCAATCTTTTGTATTTGTGCCGATGTAATCTTTGCTACCATCGGTATAGGTAAGTTCGATAATACCCCGGAAAGCAACCTTATTACCGATCATGCCATCGGTTCCCCAGGGCGTGATTATCTTGTCGGCCCACCATCCGGGAGTGACCTGCACAGTGAAAATATTGTCCGCGTTTTTCTTTTTCGAGATAACGTCGGTTATGTCATAAGTGAAGGAGAGGCGCGTCTTGTCGTGATGCGTGAAACCCGGTTTCAGCACCTCCTCCCCTATTCTCTCTCCATTTACATAGAGATCATAAACGCCCAGTCCGGAAGTCATCCATCTGGCTGAAGCCACCTTCTTATTATTCTTGACAGAGGTCCTGAACCATGAAGCTCCGTCGGCGGCACGGCTACCGTCGCGCACTTCCCCATTCACTACCGGGGCATCAACCACCGATATCCATTCCGATTGCTCCCAAAGAGCTGAATCAAGGGCAGCCGTTCTCACTCCGGAAGCCTTTTCAAGATTTCCGGTTGCTGTGGCCGCTTTGCTTGCTCCGGCAGCCGGGAAAGTCAATCCGAATCCTATTCCGGCAATAAGCGCAGAGTAAGCCATGCTCCAGATGCCGAATCCTTTTCTTATAGATTTATCCATGATGTGTTTGGTTATAGTCATTGTTCGCGACGTAAAATTACAAATTTATACTTGTCTCAGAGGTTCCAATTTTGCCAAAACTGTATGTAATGAGCAGAAAAAAACCTCTCTCAGTCAGCATAACCACACTATCACAGAATAATTTGTTATCTTTGCGCATAACCTCCCTTTTTTGTAAGGGCTATTTCTGTGAGCAACGTAATCATTGGAAACGGAATTGTTAAAAATTGATACTTCAAAATTATGATAATACTGATAGCTGAATCCAAAACTATGGACGACAAAGAACAGCCCATAGAGCCCGCATATTTCGAACATCACACTCCCGCCGGTGAGGCATTGGCCGACAAAATCATGGCTGAAGTAGCCCGCATGACAGCACCGGAGATCGCCGCCATGATAAAGATAAGCGGCACGCTGGCAGCAAAAGTGACAAGAATGGCATATGAATTTCCCAACAAATCACTCGGCATGAAAGCCATTGAAGCTTTTACCGGAGTTGTGTTCAAGGAATTAGACTATCCCACTCTTCCTGCCACAGGAAAAGATGAATTTAATGACCACGTTAGAATCATCTCATCCCTTTACGGTTGGTTGAAACCGGAAGACATAATCAAGCCATACCGTTTTGACTTCACTACCAAAATTCCTCCAAAAGACAAGGCATTGTATGAGATGCAACGTAAGGATGTGACGATTCAGCTTGTAAGAAGTATCAAGGAGAGCGGCGACAGCATCATATTGAATCTGCTTCCGGCTGATGCCGCAAAATGCATCGACTGGAAACTTGTAAAGAATTTTGCCAAGGTCTATAAAGCCGATTTCAAAGAATTGACCAACGGGGGCGATTGGCGTCGGCCACATGCAGGGAAACTGAAGGCTCTCCGAGGCTACCTCCTACGGGAAATGATAATCAATGGAATCAATGATCCCGAAAGCCTGAAATTGTTCGAATCAGAGAAAATAGCGCCATCAGACACCCCCGATTATCCCGATTCCATCACCTTCCTCTGCTGAAAGTACCAAACGAAAAAAGAAGGTGTGTCAAAATCGATAATACGATTTCTGAATTTTGACACTCCTTCTTTTACGTTAACCTAAAGCGAGTTGGATCACTCAAACACCTCCAGTTCATATATTCGGGTGATGCCTGCGGTAGGATCCTGCATAGGTGACGTCACCATCAACCGAAGTTGACGCACTGGCCTTGCATCAGTCACACTGCGTTTCATCACATTGGCCCGGTTGCCTCTCACGCAGTCAATCGTATGCCACTCATCATTGTCGGAATCACGTCCCTGAAGATAGCATACAGAGGTGACGTATTCAGGATTTTCCTCAGCGGCATTCACCATTTTCCAACCTTTGATCACACGCGGTGTCTGCATATCAAATGCCACCCATGAGGGCACACCGGCTACGTCACACCATTTAGTAGTGGCATCACCATCGACAAGGAACTGAGGCCGTTCTGAATCAACAACAAAGCCTGAACAGCCAGTAATCATTTCCGGAGTGAGGATATTGACTCCGGCAAATGTCTCCTCTGCCTTCATGTTGCCACCGGCACGGTTTGCCGTCTTGAACCAGGTACCAGCCGGAGTCAATGCAGGGGAATTATCTTCCGATACCGTCATTGAAAAAATAGCCAGCTCGGGATTATCAGGAAGAACCACACTTTCCACTCCATCCGGCACCTCCATCTCAAAATGATACATATAAGTGTACTCATAAGGTTCATCGTCCATCGAGGAATGACGATGTGTGCCTACGAATGCCACGTCCTGCGGCTGGAGATAGCCCTCTGTATGACCATCATGACCCCATTGGCCGATAAAACCGGTATAGGAAGGCACGGTCACAACTGCATCATGCTTGCCGAAATTGAATAGGGCCTCGGTGTTACCCTCCTCTTTGGCAGCTGAAGCTAATACATGCAGTTTTCTGTTCTTTCCTTCAGGCAAAGCCACTGTCTGGCCTTTTGAAGAGAGCGTATTATTCTCTTTACGAGGAGAAAGACGGAATTCAATGCCGTTATAGATTATCTTTTCCGGCACAAGTTCAGCTGCATAAGTATAACCCTGTGAGAAATCACCGTTATGGCGGAATTCATTCCAAGTCATACCTTTCTTATCATAAGCCAACTCCACAGGCGTCTGTGTTATCTTTGCTCCAGGGTCGTTATCGGCAAATCTTACGCGGAATGTCTGCAATCCGTTGGCTTTCAAGTCTACGTTTACTGAATTGCCGTTCATGGCGAGAGGCTTGAGATTCTTCTCGGTGCCATCGGTGAGTATAGCGGCCGTCACGGGGCGGTCAAATACAACATTTGTGCTACCGGCTTTCCCTGCCGTCTCATAAAGTCGCACAATGTAGCCATCGCCATCCTCCGCACCTTTGAGTGCTTTTATCGCAACATTCGGATTATCTGTCTTCACGAATGAAATCAGTCGGCCATTACCCTTATGCTTGTCGGCCACATATGCTTTGATCTTCTGGTTCAGGCGTGCCGCTTTTGAAGTCGCCACCACTCTGTCGAGCCCACCGGCGTGAGGTATAAGGGAATAGGTGAAGTCATGATGACCCCAATCCTGATGATCCTGATAAGTATAGCCACGGTCAGTCTTAGGAGTATGCAGCAACGTCAGACGCAATGTATTATCATCCGGTTTATCCCAGCCGTATTTGGAGTCGTTGATCACTGTCAGTCCATAGTCACCTGAACGGTCGCTGAGATCAGCCCATTGCTGAGCGGGCACCTCATATGCTGTCAGTTTATTGTTGCCTCGCTCTACCACTCCGATACCTAAATCGTATACAGCCTTTTCATTTGATACACTCAGAGGAAATTCGGCCTTGAGAAGAGCATTGGTTGTGGCCCACTCAATCCGGTTATTGAAATCTATCTGGTCGGCTTTCGCTCCCTCGAAAAGAGTGATATACTGTACAAATTCCGAGTCTCCATATTTTTTTGCTACTTTTACAGTCTTGCGCAACGGGCCGTCTTCAACAAGAGAGACTGTGACATCATCTACAATCGATACCGGCTCTGCGTCTATGGTATTCTTCTTTATCTCCCATGCCGGCCATGCAGTTGACACATTCTCCGGGAAAAGAGCCAGACGGATCTTACGTCCACCCTTTACAAGCTCCTTACCGTTTCTCTTGTCAACAAGCGAAGTGATGTCGCCGGCATGATCAAATGTCAATTTATACACACTGTTCTCGAATGTATTGACCGCTTTATCCATAGACTTGGCCCCACCTTTGCCATTCAAAGCCACATCATAGACGGCAAAACTTACGGGTGGAAGAGTGGCCTCGATAAGCACTCTTACGTTCTTTCCGTCATACCCCCCTATCTGTGCTGCCACAGTCTTTCCGGTGTTATCTTTAGCCGTAACCTTAGCCGGACATTGCTTGGCCGGTATCAAAAGCTCTACCACATCCGTCACCTCTTCAGCCAAGGGATTGTAAAGCACAATGGCCTCACCCTTGGTTCGGGTGTCCATCCCGGCCGCTACCTGTGAAGCCGCATGGTTCATGAGATTGGCAAATTGCTTGAGGGTTAGCAATTCATCGTTCCATGAGAATTCATATGCCCTCGGAATGCTGGTGCCCGTGAGGTCGTCATGAAACTGGTGCCATATGAAGCGGCGCCAATTTTCCGTGAAATCCTTTGTTGGATACTCGCTTCCGGCATATATTGCCGCCATGACTGCCGCTCTCTCCGCAGCATCGCCAAGTTGCTCGTTCTGGCGGTTATAGAGTTTCATGGCCGCCTCAGAAGTGTAACAACCGGTGGAATGTACGTCAATCAGCAGCTCACCGTCGAATATGGGTAACTCAGGATGAGATTCATAAGGGAGATAATCCTTGTAGACCTGATCACTTGCAGCACTGATAACCTTCAGAGGGCCATTTCCATTGACACCTTTCTCGACCGCTGCTACAGATGCAATGGTGGGAGAACCGCCTGTATCACCTGTGCCGTAATAACGGTATACCGTATTAAGAAGAGGTTGATTTGCTCTTCCAATGACCGGAGGCTCAGCTGCCAAGGCTATGAGAGTAGAATCATTAGACAAATCCTCTCCATTCCAGCGATGGTTATAATCAAATCCATGAGCCATCATGATGCGCGAACCGTCAACTCCCTGCCAGAGGCCTAAATTAAACGGAAGCTTTTTATTGCCATAGAAAGGATTGGTTCTCCACTGCAATTTCTGAGAGGAGAAACCTATCAGTCCACAATGAGAGGCGATTGTCGGAAGAGTCCAGCCGAATCCGAAGCAGTCGGGCAGGAATATATCGGTGCTCTCGACTCCAAATTCATCACGGTAGAAATTCTGACCGAGCATGATATTGCGGATCTGCGACTCTACAGATGGCACTATCACATCATTGGCATCCCAGGATGCACCCGAGATATGCCAACGACCATCCTTGATGTGCTTCTTCACAAGCTCAAACTCATGAGGATAATATTCTTTCATCCAGGCATATTTCACGCCACCTTCAAAGTTGAAGATATAATCCGGATACTCACGGAGAAGCAAAAGATTCTGGCGTATCGTCTTAGGGATGAAGTCACGGATAGTGGTCTGCACATCCCAGTTCCACTGTGTATCGAGATGTGCGTCAGACACTACGTATGCTTTAGGAGTGGCATGATCTTGCGCGTAGGCCGGCAAAAGCGAAGCGCCTATCAAAGCCAACGCATGATATAGATGTTTCATAACAGGTCAGTATTTTCAAGCACGGAAAATAAACATACCAACATATTAAACAACAATAAATTACAAATGTTATCTACAGGTTGTTGACAATTATTTCCAGACTAATATTTGATTATTATTAAAGGCAATCTCCTTATACTACGGAAGCCGGACCTAAGATACGGCCCGACTTCCGCCACAATACTCAATCTATATAATTCACCTTACACTATTTCTTACTTTTCGCGGCTGAATGAATAAGGACGGGCTTCAGCCGACGTACCACGGTTGGTGTTCGGTTTAGAGGCCATATCAAACCTGATATCTGCGCCACCAACGAGATCCGTATGGTTAAGATAGTTCTTGTCGTAAGTCTTTCCGTTGAGAGTCATCTTATCCACATATCGGTTGGCATCGCTGTTGGCCGGAGCCGCGATATTTACTGTCTTGCCGTTCTCAAGGTTAAGCTTCACGTTCTTGAAGAGCGGAGCACCGAGAGCATACTCACCGCTGCCGGGGCAAACGGGATAGAAACCGAGTGCGGAGAACACATACCATGCCGAAGTCTGCCCGTTGTCCTCATCGCCGCAATAGCCGTCGGGATTCGGTGTATACATCTTGTCCATCACCTCACGCAGCCAGTGCTGTGCCTTCCAAGGCTCGCCGGCATAATCATACATATAGATCATATGCTGGATAGGCTGATTGCCGTGAGCATAGTTGCCCATGTTCATGATCTGCATCTCGCGGATCTCGTGGATAACTGAGTTATAGTAGCTTTCATCAAAGATCGGCGGAACAGTGAATACGGAATCAAGCATGTTGGTGAATTCCTTGTCGCCACCCATCAGTTCGATAAGTCCCTGGGGATCGTGGAAAACTGACCATGTATAATGCCAGGAGTTACCCTCTGTGAAGGCATCGCCCCATTTGAGCGGATTGAAAGGAGCCTGGAACTGGCCGTCTTTATTCTTGCCACGCATGAGCTTGGTCTCGGGATCGAAGAGATTCTTATAGTTCATGGCGCGCTGTTTGAAAGGAGCGAGTTCCTCCTCAGATTTGCCAAGTTTCTTGCCCAGCTCGTAGATGCACCAGTCATCATAGGCATATTCGAGAGTGCGCGCTGCATTTTCGCGGATATCCACGTCGTAAGGCACATAGCCGAGAGTGTTGTAATACTCATGACCGAGACGACCGGTTGAAGAGACGGTTGGATGCACATTGTTCGTACCGTTGACAACAGCTTCCCAGAGAGTAGCGATATCCTCGTCAGATACCTTCACTCCCTTGAGCCACGCGTCTGCCACTACAGAAGCGGAGTTGTTGCCCACCATGCAGCCTCTGTGACCCGGGCTTGCCCATTCGGGGAGGAAACCGCTCTCACGGTAAGCGTTGGCAAGGCCTTCCTGCATCTTCTCGTTCTGCTCGGGATACATGAGATTGAGCAGAGGGAAGAGCGCACGGAAAGTATCCCAGAAACCGGTGTCGGTAAACATATAACCGGGCAATACTTCGCCATTATATGGGCTATAGTGCACAGGCTTGCCATCGGCGCCAATCTCATAGAAACTGCGGGGGAAAAGCACCGAACGGTAAAGACAGGAGTAGAAAGTGCGCAGACGGTCGAGATCATCATCCTCTACTTCAATGCGACCCAATACATCATCCCAACGCGCCTGACCTTCACTCTTGATACGCTCAAAGTCGCCGTCGCCAAGCTCTTTCATGTTGATTGAAGCCTGCTCGGGGCTGATGAAAGATGAGGCCACCTTGGCATTTACAATCTGGCCTTTCTTGGTCTTGAATCCTACGATCGCGCCGGCATGATTGCTCTCACTTTCTGCCTTGCCTTCGGAGATCTCTCCGTCTGACACCGTCGCGTAATACGTGATAGGAGTATCAAATACAATCTCAAAATAATTCTTGAAATTCTCGGGCACACCGCCGCTGTTCTTGGTGGTATAGCCGATCACTTTGTTCTCCTCCGGCACCACTTTCACATATGAGCCGTTGTCAAAGGGGTCGATCACCACTGTGGAGAGGTCGCTCTCCGGGAAAGTGAATCTGAAAGCAGCGGCTCTCTCGGTGGGAGTCACCTCAGCCACTACGTCATGGTCGGCCAGATACACTCTATAATAATAAGGACGCGCCTCCTCAGCCTTATGTGAGAACCAGCTTGCACGAGCATCTTCATCAAACACCACTTCACCGGTCACGGGCATGATGGCAAACTGGCCGTAGTCGTTGATCCAGGGGCTTGGCTGATGAGTCTGCTTTATTCCGCGGATCTTATCGGCATCGTATGTATATGCCCAACCGTCGCCCATCTTGCCGGTCTGGGGAGTCCAGAAGTTCATGCCCCAGGGGAGAGCCACCGCCGGATATGTGTTGCCGGTGGAGAGGGAGTGTTTCGACTGAGTGCCCACTAAGGTGCTTACATACGACGAAGGAGACTTCTCCTCCTTTGCCGATGCCGACGTGCAGGCAGCTATTCCTGCGCCTGCAAGAAGCAAAAGCGCCGCCGGACAGATAATGTGTCTCATATTGATTTTCATGACATCTAATACGGTTGTTTGGATTTTTGCGTAAAATTACATCTTTTAGTGGATTAAATCTGTACAAATCCCTGCCAAATCTGTATTCACCATATATGTTTACAGTTTTGGCAGGGACAAATGAAAATGACGCTTGTCAGTATGACTTCTGACTTCAGATAGCCGATACCCTGAAAGAATAGCTGTAGGTGGTGTCGGGCTTCAGTATGAATTCCGGACGCGGACCGGGGCCGCAGCTTGCACTCCCCAGGCCACGTGTAGCGCAGTCGAGGTTCACCACCACTTCATCGCGTTTCACCTTATCAATTTCATGACCATATTTGGCATCCCAGAGATCACGATCTGTGAAATGGAGAGCTGTGAAATCGAATGGTGAATCAAGCGCGGTGATCTTTATGCCTTTTCCGTTATCATCGGTGAGAGTGAGCCATCTTGTGGCCGTGCGGCATCCCATGCTCTGACTCCTTACATAATTCTCCTTCATATCGCTCACGGTAGATGAATAACGCCCTACAAATGCAGCCGAATTTCTATCGGGATAATTCTCAGCCGGTCCTTTGCCGAACCATTCCACATTTTCAAGTGATTTATTAAACATGGTCTGCAGTCCAAGTCGGGGAAGTGAGAAACCTTCCTTTGTAGCGAAGTCAGACTTCACATCGAGAGTGCCGTCAGGATAGATTGTATAAACCAACTTCTCCCCTATTTCATTTTTGGCAACCGTTGTCTCGCGACTTGCCATGACAGTCACAGGCTCTCCGTTCTCTCCACCATTCCATGAGAAACCGGTGCACTTATGTGAGTGTTCCATCCATTCGCGTGGTTCGTTACTGATTGAGCGGTAGCCATAGAAACTGAATGAATCGTTGTTTGCCAAAGTCTCATGTCCATCAAATATGATTGAGACAGGTGCTCCATTCGCTTTGCTGAATGCAATTTTCCAGTTTTTCCCTGAAATATAGAGCTGAGCAGAATCCTCAAGTGTGTTGATAGTGCCGGCTACGTCCGGAGCTTCCTGAGCACGATAACTACCTCCGACAGGAATCTGTGCGGAAGCCACCACATGTCCGGCATCGGCCCAAAGATTACCTTTCTTCGTAAGCACCTCAAGATTAATGAAGTATTCCTTATTGGGGTCAGTGATGTAACGTTGCATGGGGATCAAGACCGTACGGTTTTCACCGGGCTTGCAGTCGGGCAGTCCGAATATTTCGGTTCTTACTGCCTCACCGTCACATTCTATTACGTATCGGAGGTTGAAATCATTGAGATTATGCACGCAATAGTCATTCTGTAGCGACACGCTGTTAGGATCGTTCAGACGGAACCGGATATACTGATATACGTTCTTCACCTCAAGGAGCTTGGGAGTGACTGCACGGTCGGGAGTGACGATGCCGTTACAGCAGAAATCATTGTCGTTGGGAGTATCACCGAAACTGCCGCCGAAATAATAATTGGTGTCAGGCTCTCCCGGTTTGTTAAGGCCCTGGTCTACCCAGTCCCAGATGCAACCGCCGATCATTCTGTCTGAGCGGTTGATTATATAATCCCAATACTGATCGAGATTACCTATGGAATTACCCATGGCGTGATCGTATTCGCAAAGGAAGAAAGGCTTCTGATTTCCGTTGCGGTCAGTCTCCTCCATGCTTTCGAGAGAGGGATACATCCGTGAATCCATATCAGCTATCGAATTCATCCCTTCATAATGTATCGGACGCGAAGTGTCAAGTGCTTTCACAGCCTCATACTCAGCAACGGCGTTACGTCCGCCACCGCTTTCATTTCCAAGGCTCCAGAACACTACCGACGGATGATTCCTATCCCTTCGCACCATCCTGACGGCTCTGTCAACGAATGCTTCCGTCCATTCGGGATTGTCGGTGAGCGAAGAGTTGCCATGACATTCCTGATCCGCTTCGTCCATTACGTAGAGACCATAATAATCAAATAGCGCATACATCTTCGGATCCTTGGGATAGTGGCTTGAGCGGATAGTATTGATATTATGGCGCTTATATAGCAGAACATCTGTGATCATAGTCTCTACGGGCACGGCCTTACCGAAGCGCGGGTGAGTGTCATGATGATTAGCACCCTTGAACATGGTGAGCATACCGTTGACGTAGACCTTATTGTTTTTTATCTCTATATTACGGAAACCGTATTTCTGAGTGGTAGCCTCAAGCACTTTGCCGTCAGCGTCAAGCAGAACAACGTCGACAGTGTAAAGATTCGGTGCCTCAGCGCTCCAAAGCAGCGGATCGCGCAAGGAGCATCCACATTGCAACACATTTTCCTCACCTTTCTTCACCAAAACAGGTGATGAGGAGAAGCTGCGGAGCAGACGGCCCTTGTTGTCGCGCACCGTGGCACGCATTGATACGGTGCCGGAATTATTACCGTGGTTGCGTACCATGGCGGCGACATTAAGAAGGGCACGGTCGTAACGGCTGCTAAGTTCGGAAGTGAGATGAAGGTCGCGGAGTCCGGTCTTGGGAGTAGCGGTGAGATAGACATCGCGGTGAATACCGCTCAGGCGAAACATATCCTGGTCTTCAAGATAACTGCCGTCACTCCAGCGGTAGACCTCCACAGCCAATGTGTTTTTGCCGGGTTTCACATAAGGAGTGATATCGAAACGTGCATCGTTGGTGGAGCCTTGGCTATAGCCTACCTTTTTACCGTTGACCCAGACATACATGGCGCTATAGCAACCTTCGAAGGTAAGGAAAATCTCCTTGTCGTTCCAGCCGGCAGGGAGTGTGAAGTCACGGCGATAAGAACCCACAGCATTCGGTTCATCCACTACTGTATACCCCGGCTGCCCCTGTATGAAGGGTGGATTATTGCGGAATGGATAAGTGATGTTTGTATATATCGGTGTGCCGTAGCCGTGCATCTCCCAATTGGAGGGTACCGGTATTTCGGCCCAACCCGACACGTCATAATTTGTCTTATAGAAATCCTTCGGACGCTCATCAGGACTTTTCACCCAGTTGAATTTCCAATTGCCGTTGAGAAGCATATGGCGGCTTGAGTGGGTTCTCTCCCATGGCTTATCGTAAGCCGGATCATTCCTCATCTCCTCCTCTGAGGCATAGGGTATGAACGTGGCGAATCCCGGCTCTTTGTTTATGCCTATGATGTGGGGATTCTCCCAGTCATTGTTGCTCTTTGTCTTTGGAGGCTCAACGGTAATTTTCAGATTCGAGCTCTTCAGCAACCATTTCTGCGACTTATTTTCAGACTCACAAGGTCTTTGAATCACCGGTTCGCCAAATTGCGGCGCATCGTTTGTGGCTATGGCCAGACCCGTATCTGCTCCGATAAGGCAGATTGTGCCATCAGGATTCTCCACTATTTTCCAGAGCTGATTACGGTTGCTCTTGTCAAGATTCCATTGTATCGCAGCCTTACCGCTCCCGGGGTTGCCACCGTTGTCTATTCCCATTGTGGAGAGCGGGCTCATTATGCAATAAAAGCCATTGCCGGCAGGAATAAACTGCCATACCTGCGATTGCTTTTCGGAATTGTATTTCGACAGGCAGAGTTTGGAACCGGGAGAGAAACTCTCCTGATTGTCAATCACCAGCCCGGAAGCGCTGCAGATGTTATAATTCACTCCCTCTTTCACTTCCGAAAAAACTGAAAGCGAGCAAGCCGCTGCCATAAGAAGGCTAAATATATATTTAAAGCTATGCATATTTTACTATGATTTCAAGGTTTCAGACTGTCTGTAGATTCCGAAGGTGTGGAGGGCCGGAGTGGCATTACCGTCAAGGATACGGAGGCGAACGTATTTGGCTGTCACAGGCGAGAAGCGGACAATCCATTTGTGGCCCACCGATTGCAACGCCGATGCTTCCGGAATCACTGTCCAATCCTTGCCATTCTGCGAATATTCCACGCTCCACGCTGTTGTGCGGTGGCCTAACTCAATCACTTCCTGAAGCATAAGGCAATCGAAAGTCTCCGCTTTAGGGAGAGCGAAGGTGATGTCGGATTTCACTTCGCCATCGCGTCCGGCATAATAAGTGGTCTTGTCATCGTCGATAAGGTTGCGTGCATCAAATTTTTTGCCACGTGAGTTGGTAGCCTTGACTTTTGCCCCACCCAGAAGATTCCTGCTGAAAGTTTCGTCAAGACCCTTGCGGAGAGTAACTACGTTTATAGAGTCGATGGGATTCAGCAATCCGCGACGGTCAGGAGGAAGATTGAGAAGCAACACACTGTTACGCCCAACGGAATTGCAATAGATATCCCAGAGTTCGCTCACAGGTTTCACTCTTGAATCCTCTTCCGGATGATAGAACCAGCTCGGGCGGATTGATACATCGGTCTCTGCCGGGATATATGCATTGCCGTTCTTCACTCCGTTGTTGAGTCCCTCATAATGGTTGGCCTCTTCACGGATAGCGATGGAATCAGTAGTCGACCAGCATGGATCGCCACAATGACCGGCCTCATTTCCCATCCAACGCACATCGGCAAACGGATATGAATTCTTTGTGCCGAAAATCACGCAATCCGGCTGAGCATTTCTCACCACCTCATACCATTCCGTGTATAAAGGAGTGGTGAGTTCATCGGCTCCTGCGCCATCCCACCATGTTTCCCATATTTTGCCATAATCGGTCATCAGTTCCCCGAGTTGTCTGGCATAATAGTCTTTGTAGCGTTGTGTGCTGTAGTCAGGATGAAGATGCTCATGGCGATCGTGTGGCCCGAGGTAGATTCCGGCCTTGATTCCGTATTCTTCGCAGGCATCGGTGAATTCGCGCACCACATCTCCCTTGCCATTTTTCCAGGATGAGTTCTTCACTCCATAATCTGTATATTTGCTTGGCCAGAGGCAGAAGCCGTCGGCATGTTTGGCAGTCAGAATGGCGGCCGGGATGCCCGCATTCTTCAGGGTTTCCATCCATTGGGTGCAGTCAAGAGCCGAAGGATTGAAAATTGCGGCTGGAGCCTTTCCGTCGCCCTCGTTCACGAAATCTTCAAAAGTATTGATGCCGAAATGGAAGAAAGCTATCATCTCGCGGTCATACCATTCCTTCTGGCGTTCATTTGGAGTAGGGCCGTAAGGGTTCGGAGCCTCCTGTGCGCCTATGCCGAAAGAGCAGCAGATGGATAAGAATGTCGTTATGGTTGCCTTATTAAGTTTCATGTAGGTTTTAGTTTTTTGGGTGATGATTAATAAGGTAAGAGAAGAGTAAGAGTTTTTGGGTTTATGAAGAGATTAGATGAGGAGAGAGGACTGAGGTTTCAGAACTCGATGCAAAATTAATATATTAAGGTTATATGAGGGGGTTAACTGAAGGTTAATATCAGGCAAAACCCGCTAAAATTACATTAACCCGTGAGCCGGAGAAAAGGGTTTTGCATAAGATCCGGAAGAGAAACGAGATGACTTTTGAAAGGATCTTCCGGATGAACATACAGTGAGGAAAGATAACTGAGTCAAGAGCAAGGGGCGATTCATGCAATGGGGTTAATAAGATTTCAGGGGATTAACTTGAAAATTAACCCCAAGTTAATCTATTGAGTAATAGACCAAATATAATTTTGCCCCCAGTTTCAGAACCGTATGGGCCCCTTCATAAGAAGGATCGTCCTTAGAATCATCAACATTTATAAACAGACAAACCAATCATGAAAACCCCAGCCACAAAAAAGATGATAAGAGTGCCTTTGGCGCTTGCTCTTGGCCTCGGCTTATTTCAGCCCACCGGTTTATATGCGTTTGGCAATGATGCTCCTCTCACTCCCGCAAAGAGCACCCAGGCCCTCTCCTCCTATAAAGGAAGAGTAGTCAGCGACACCGGTGAGGAACTTATCGGAGTAACCGTGAAGATTGAAGGCACTACAAAAGCTACCGTGACCGACATAGACGGCAATTACACCATATCCGCACCTAAGGGAGCGAAACTCACCTTCTCTATGGTAGGTTACACTCCGGTTACGGTCACACTCGGTGGCAACACCACAGTCGATGTCACTCTCAACGAGTCACTGCTCGGACTGGATGAAGTGGTAGTGGTAGGCTATGGCACGCAGAAGAAAACTTCATCTACAGCGGCAGTGTCGAGCATGAAGACAGATGCCATCGCACAGAAACCTGTGCCGAACATCACCAACAGCCTTGCAGGCCGCGTGGCCGGTGTGATTGCAAAGCAGGGTTCAGGCGAACCCGGTTTTGACGGTGCGTCCCTGAGAGTGCGTGGTGTTTCCACTCTCGGCAATCAAAGCCCGCTTGTGGTGGTAGACGGTGTGCCCCGCGATTTCTCCAAACTTGATCCCAACATGATTGAAGATATCACGATCCTCAAGGATGCGGCTGCCGTGGCCCCCTATGGCATGGCAGGAGCCAATGGCGTTATTCTCGTCACCACAAAGAAAGGCAAGACCGGAGCTCCGACTCTATCTTACAGCGGCTACGTAGGTTTCCAGAATCCAACCCGCATGACCGATCAGGTCAATTCCTATGAATACGCCCTCATGAAGAATGAGGCGGCCATGAATGCCGGCTATCCCAACTATTACGCGTATTCAGAGCATGATGTGGAAATGTTTCGCAAGACCTGCACCCATGCTGCCGATGCCGATCCCGACCGTTATCCCAACAGTAATGGCCTCCGCGACATCATCAACCGCAACACAGTGATGACAAGCCACAACGTTCAGCTTTCCGGAGGAACCGACCGCATAAAATATTATGTGGGTCTGGGCTACATGTATCAGGAGGGCATGTGGAGCACTTCTTCCTATCAAAGGTTCAACGTTCAGACCAACCTCAGTATAAAAGCCACCCGCACCACCGATATCGACGTGTCGTTAGGCGGTTGGCACGAAGACAAGAACTATCCGGGGCAGTCGGCCGGAAACATAATGTATTCCGCCTACCGCACTCCACCGGTTTCAGCTATCTATTACACCAATGGTCTTTGGGGTCAATATGTGGGCACCTCTCTCGTCGGACAGGCCTACCACAGTGGTTATGGACAGGAGCCCGCTGATCAGCTCAACACCACTCTCTCAATCAAGCAGCAGCTCCCATTCCTGAAGGGCCTGAGCATCCAGGGAGTAGTGAATTATGACCCCTACCGTGAAAAAGAAAAGAAATACTCCACTCCTATCCCCTGCTATACCCTCGACGCCTCAAAAGATCCTTATGAGTGGACGATCGGTTATCAGGGTCCGGAGAAACCTACCCTTTATCAGAAGTTTGCCGAGACTGTCAGCACCACTCTCCAGGGCATCATAAACTACAGCAATAATTTCGGCCCCCACGAGGTGACGGCTCTTGCCGTTGTCGAGGCCCGCATGAGAAAGGCATGGAATATGAGCGCGCGCCGCAACAACTATGGTATTGACGTTGACGAAATCAATGCGGGAAGCAGCGACCCGAGCGACATCAGCAATGGAGGCACTTCCTGGAAGGAACGTCAGGTGGGATATGTGTTCCGTGTAGGCTATAATTATGACAGCCGCTACATGCTGGAGCTTTCCGGACGCTATGACGGCCACTATTATTTCGCCCCCGGCAAACGTTTCGGTTTCTTCCCTGCCGTATCTGTGGGCTGGAACTTGGCAAACGAATCCTTCATGAACCAGATCAGCTGGATCGACAAGCTTAAATTGAGAGTATCTTATGGCGAATCGGGAAATCTCGCAGGCAGCGCCTATCAATATATGAGCGACTACGGATTCGGAACCGCGGGCAACTTCGGAGGTACACCCGTCTCCGGCATGTGGGAGAATATCCAGGGCAATCCAAACATCACATGGGAGAAGGCTAAGAAATTCGATGTCGGTGTGGAATTTTCAGTGCTCAACAGAATGTTGTCGCTTGAAGCCGACTACTTCTACGAGCGACGCGGCAACATGCTTATGGCTCCGAACGCACTCGTGCCGGCAGAATACGGCATTCCACTCTCACAGGTCAACGCCGGACGCATGCACAACCAAGGCGTAGACCTCACACTCAACTTCAATAAAAATATAGGACGCGACTGGTTTATCAGTGCAAGAGGCACCATGACCTTCGCACACAACACGCTTGACGAAATCTTCGAGACAGACGTGACTTACAACAATCCTAACCGCCGCCGTACAGGACGTGCCGATGGCACGATGTTCGGATACAAGTGTCTCGGTTATTTCACTTATGACGACTTCAACCCCGACGGATCTCTGAAAGATGGTATTCCGGTGCAGCCTTGGGGTCAGGTTTATCCCGGCGACCTCCGCTACGCCGACCTCTCGGGTCCGAACGGAGTGCCCGATGGCAAGATCGACGAGCACGACCACACTGTGATCGGAAAATCCAACTGGAATCCCGAGATCATTTTCGGTCTCGCCCCTCAGGTGCGTTGGAAAGGCTTTGACCTTGACGCCCTGTTCCAGGGAGCAACCCGCACCAACATCTCACTCGGCGAAACTCTTGTGATGCCTTTCCACAACTCCGGTTCAGCAACCAAACTTCAGTTTGCCGACCACTGGACTCCCTCCAATCAGAACGCACGCTATCCGCGTCTGACAAGTGAGGTGACTGTAAACAACCATTATCAGAGTTCTACCTGGTGGGTGCGCGATGCCTCCTATGTACGTCTCAAGAGCATCGAGATCGGTTATACCTTCCCCGCCAAGTGGCTCTCCGCGATACGCCTTTCCTCCCTTCGCATATATGCTTCCGGTCAGAACCTCTGGACCTGGACTCCGGGCATGAAGGAGATTGTAGACCCTGAGGCCGGTTCTGCCAACGGCAAATATTATTTCCAACAAGCGGTGTATGCATTTGGTCTTAACGTAACTTTCTAACATCTAAGTAAAATGAAACTCCTAAATATTGCAAAAATTCTCGGTCTTTCAGTCTTTCTGCAGGTGATGACCACCGGTTGCGACAATTGGCTTGAAATAGAACCCAAAGACCGGTTCAGTGATTCCACAGTATGGGGCAGTGAGGCTAATGCCGACATGTTTCTCAACGATGTCTATAATAAATTTCCTCACCTCAACAATGAGACACAGCATCTCGATCAATACAGCGACAACTCCTATGTGGGAGCTGAATGGATGAACGCCCGCACAGCTATCTACACCGGCGCACTGTCTCCCACAAGCTGGATTCCGGGCCCATGGGATATGTGGAAATGGGGACGTGAAGGCAACAGCGATGCACAAGGCCAGTATGACCGTATCCGTGCCTGCAACCTCTTCATCACCAAAGTGAGTGAAGCTGATTTCTCGGAGGAATTCAAGACGCTCCGTCTCGCCGAGGCACGTTTCCTGCGCGTGTGGTTCTATCATTACCTTTGGCTTGCTTATGGCGGTGTGCCTCTGGTGACGGAAGTGCTCGACAATAACGTGAGTGAAGACATCTTCTTCCCCCGTGCCACAGCTGCCGAGACTTTCAAATTCCTCATCTCGGAACTTGATGATATAATCCCGGACCTCCCGATCACCCAGCCTGAAAGCGACAGGGGACGCGCGACGCGCGGCGCGGCCATGACTCTCAAGGGATGGCTTCAGCTCTTCCACGCCAGCACACTCCGCAATCCCAATAACGACGTGCAGAGATGGAAAGACGCGGCTGCCACTCTCAAAGGGATAATTGATCTCGGACAATATCAGCTGCAACCTACAATTTCTGATCTCTGGACTGCCGAGACCAACGGAAATCCGGAAGTGATTTATGAAATCTCCATGTCGAAGCAGAATGGCGGTCGTCGCGAGGGTCTTTATGGTCCTGTATTTGTAGGAGGCACGCAGGTGAGCTGGGGCAATATGCAACCCACGCAGGAACTTGTTGACGATTACTGCATGGCAAACGGCCTCCCGATTTCAGATCCGGCTTCAGGCTATGATCCTCAGAATCCATATGCTAACCGTGAGAAACGCTTCTATCAGAGCATCATCTACGATGGAGCCCTTTGGCAAGGTGAGGAGATCATTACCCGCGTAGGCGTAGGCAGTCCGAATGAAATCGACACCTCCTCTTCAAGCGACGTTTCAAATACAGGATACTACACACGCAAGACCCTCGATGAGAGTGTGAATCAGGCTGACAATCTCGAAATGAGCAATGGTCTCGCCAACTATATTTTCTTCCGTTATGCCGATGTATTGCTCATGTATGCTGAAGCAATGCTTGAAACCGGCGACAAAGATGAGGCAGTGAAATATCTTGACATGGTGCGCACCCGTGGCGACAACATGCCCTCCATCGCTGAGACATACCCGCAAGGGGTAACAGTGAATCAGTTGCGTGAAATTCTCCGTCGCGACCGCCGTGTGGAGCTCGCATTTGAAGACAAGCGTTTCTGGGATATACTACGTTGGAAAATTTGTGACGGACCTGACGGTGTGATGAATACCCCGATGCACGGCATGAAGATTGAAGATACGGACGGCGACGGAGTCTGGGAATATAATTACCATGAGGTTTGCAAGCGCACCTTCCTCCCCCGAATGTATTATCAGCCTATTCCCCAGTATGTAATAGATAAGAATCCCGTGATCCGCCAGCAGAACGGAGGCGAGGATGGTTGGGTTAACGGTCAGAATCCCGGTTATTGATAACTTCAAATTCAGAAAAAATGAAACTTAACATATATAGCATCGGCCTTGTGGCCACTGCATTAACCGGACTGATGTCATGCAGCTCCGACAACAGCACTCACATTTATATTCCGGAGGCAAAGACTATCCAGATCCGCAACTTCGATTTGGGTGAAGTATTGGTGGAGACATTCCATTTGGCAGTTGAGGGAAGTGAATACCCCACCACTTCAGGAATGACAGTCTCTTCCGAGACAGTGGCGAAAGTTGAGGCCGACCCTACAAAAGTAGATTATTTCAATGAATCATGTGGCACGTCTTACACTCTTCTCCCTTCTGACTGCTACACTCTCCAAAACGAGGTGGTGATAGAAGCGGGCAAGTCAATCAGCGCAGATGTAGAGCTGAGAATAGATGCGCAGGGCAAAATAAAACCTTTCGACACCTACCTCTTGCCCGTGAGCATCACAAGCATCTCCGGAGGTGAGATAGCCGCAGAACAGACCACCATCTATTATCTCCTCAGTGGAGCGGAAGATGTATGGAATATGCCTCTCGACGATCGGTCGGATTGGAAAGTTGTTTCCTTCTCATCGGAGGAAGCGAGCGGAGAGGGTTCCGATAATGGTCATGCCATCCATGCTTTCGACGGGCTTGAGAACACTTTCTGGCATACTCAGTGGAAAAACGGCGAACCCCAGCCGCCTCATGACATAGTGGTAGACATGGGCAAGGAAGTGAAAATGCTTGGTTGGCAATATGTCACTCGTGACCACGGTGCCGCCTGGCCACAGGAGATAACCATTGAGACAAGTCTTGACGGTGAGAAATGGGAAAGTGCAGGCACCTACAGCGATCTTCCCGGAGCTGGCGGCAAGGAATACCGGTCGTATCTTCCGGGCTTCAAACAGGCCAGATATTTCCGCCTGACCATTACAGCCGTATATAGCGGAAGCTGGTCAACCCATATAGCGGAGATCAATGCCATCACCATGTGAGGCCATTGATCCTCAAAAAGCAAACAGGTAACAAGCACTTTATTGATTAGTAGGATTGTTTATAAAAATAGGTTCAAATTATACAGGCTGTGGCGTAATGATCCTTACGGCACAGCCTACTTTTATGAGTTCTGGTATTTATGAATTTTCGATATCGGAGAATTTGATGAGATACTCCTCTCCATACGTCTTGCGGTAGTTGGCCGCGAATGTCTCATAGAGATTGCGGGCACGCGCCTTGTTGTCTTTGGCTTCATACGCTTTCACACCATAGCGCATGGCCGCTTCATTAAGAGGATCAGTGAGCAGTGCAAGATGGCTGAAGCGTACCACTTCATCCCATAACCGCTTGGCAGAGTAGCTTTCCATTGCCTTAAGCATCACATCGAGTGTGAATGCTTCGATGCCACTCTTGTACCGGTCAATTTCCTCCGATTCCATCCCCTGCATAAATTTGCCTTGCAGAATTATAGCCTCTGTTTCAGCTAAAGGCTCCTTTTCCGGAGGTTCTTTCTTCAAGTTGTCGGTGAGTTCAAAGAGACGGATAATATCCACGTAGCACCCATCACCACTCCTTACCGTAAATTTTCCCTCATCATATATTATCTCAAGCCCGCTGAAATCGGAGAGAGTCTTCCGAAGCTTCGCAATCGTCACGTTGCGTAGGTTCTTTATTTTATCCGGCTCTTTATCGGGCCAGAACACAGCGCTCAGATCAGAAGCCGTCACGCCTCCGTTCTTCCATGTGCCTAAAAGGATGTAGATGAATATAGACCGCAATTTAGGACTGAAAAGATGCGTCACGTCATGCCCGGTGCTGTCTATGGCAGTGAAAGGCCCGAAGAGCGAAATCCTGTCGGTTAGGGGCAATTCAGGTCGCACGGGTTTCTCCACTTTCTCCATCGGCATAACCCTTGTCTCCAATGGGATTACATTGGAAATATCATCCATCACGGGCTTCTCAGTATCCTTCTCCGAAGGTTTTGATATGCGAGCGCCCTCGGAAGAATGCGAGGCTCTCCGGATTACGACTACGGCCACTCCTGCTACCACCAGCACTCCCACTGCTATCCATAACCACCGCCACGCCGGGCCGTGGTTATGGCTGTCATAAATTCTCAATTCGGCTTCCGACACCGGAGGTGCGGCTATGGAATATATGCGGGTGTCGGTTGCGCCATCCTTTTCAAATTCCTGCACTATGCAGTAAATCACTTCTCCCCCGGTGGGCATATATAGGGCTACGTTCGTGGCAATCTCCTCCGAAATCATGGGTATGGTATCGCCTACCGCAGTTTCGCTGCCGTCAGCCATTGAAATACGGTATAACTGCAGCTGCGTGTGAGGGCGGTATTCCGCATATGTCATGGCATACATGAAGCCGGAAGATTTATCGGTAATCAAGGTTCTTGCGGGCACCCTCTCTTTCGCAGGACTCCTGACCGCCCAGATCTTACGCGCCGTAGAATCTCTAAGCGTGATCTGATAGAAATCATAAAAATATTTCACGCCTAAATCCTGCTTTCCTTCCTGGTTGCCCTTGCCTCCGTAAAGATAAAGTGTATCGCCGGATGCGTTGCTGCACATCGAAGAATAGAAACGAGGAGCTATAAAATCGCCTTTCAGAGGGATGGTGTCAAACCGGTGGGTGTAAAGATTAAACTTTACGAGCCGATTGGAGTATTTTCTGTCGCCATATCCACCGAACAGCAATATGGTGCTGTCGTTGCCGCTCCACACATGGGCATGATGGTGTATGGCTATTTTATCGTCTGTAGCCTTCAGTTCGCGCCATCTTCCGGAATCAGGGTCAATCTCAAAGCTGAAGTCATTGTAATATATCTCATAGGGATAGATGCACCCATTCCTGCGGCTGTAAAGATTCATACCGTGTGTCACCGGCAACTTTCCCGGGCCGGAAAGGGCAATGCGTTCAGTCTCTCCCGTTATATCATCATAGATGGCAAGTGAATCGGCATTGTAGGTATAAAACCTTCTTGTATCAGGATCAAACGAGCAACCTGCAGGCGTCGGCGAACTGAATTCCGCAAGCTTTTCCCAATAATATGAGCGGTTGATCTGCCAATTGGGGTTGAAGACTCTGCCGGCTGTCTTTCCTCGCGAATCATGTACCAGTTCTCCGGCGCTTTCATTGAGCGGTATCTCCGTTTTCACTCCGTCTGTTTCCAACTCAAGATCCGCTACGGTCACTGAAGCTGTCTCAACGATGTGGCGCGTAAGTCCGAAATTAAACTGAGGAAGAAACTCCCCGGACTTGAGCCCAAGGTCTGCCAAGGGAAACAGGTTTCCGTCAATAATGGCCTTTCCGGTGTCACTGCTTCTGTCTATCGACACCTCCACATCAATTTTACGGGTAAGCAGATCCGTTGTTGTAAAAACCATGCTGCAAAGCTCACGCTCTCCTTCATGGTTGAGAGAGATGTAGACAGTGTCGGTGTTTGGCACGTTACGCATCATGAGATTCAGCATAGTGGCCGATCCGCGGTCTCTCAGGCCAAAAATAAAACCGGAACTGTTGACATTATTTACCTTTAACGAGAAAGATGCCCTGATTTTTTCAGCAGACTTCACCTTGCTGTCAGGATCCGGCAAGACAAGGCCTGAACGGTTGGCTATGTCGGTTTCACTGCCATGAAACAACAGACCTTGTCCCCGGGCAAGCTGCACGGCGACTGCCATAAAGATAATCGATACTGATATTGCACGGATAAGTTTGTTCATGGTTTGCGTTCTGCCAATTTTATTCTTGTCAGGAGCCGTCTACAACGCTCAGAGCAGGCCGTCTCCAGATTTTGGCTACAAATTTATATAAAAAATTTAATAGAGGCAACAATCAGGCCTCCGGTCAAGGGGGCCTGACAGTACCTGTGAATGTGTGTCAATCCGTGCCAAATCTGTATCTTTTCATTATTGACAACATATTTGACACTCTGGT
>CAZUNU010000005.1:0-38831 GCA_964622105.1 uncultured Sangeribacter sp.
ATTGTTTGGATTTTTACAAAAAATGACAGTTTAATTGTTTGGATTTTTACGAAAAGACTTCTAACTATTTGATTATTTGGTAATTTTTACTACCTTTGCTTTCGAGTCTTCAATCCGGCTCATAAAATTGAATTCTAACACTACTCTGTATGTACTTTAAACGCCTGATAGACGGTTATCTTGAGGAATGGGCCAATAGAAAAGATCACAAACCTCTGCTCTTGCGAGGTGCACGGCAAGTTGGTAAATCTACTGCTGTAAGACATCTTGGAGAGACATTTGATAATTTTGTGGAGATTAACTTTGAGAAATACCCTGAGTATAAGGAAGTGTTTAAAGGGAATCTTGTAGTTACTCGGATTGTAGCAGAGTTATCAGCAATATGTGCCCAACCGATTGTGCCGGAAAAGACGCTCTTGTTTTTCGACGAGATCCAGGAATGTCAGGAGGCTATCATGTCTCTGAGATTCTTTAAGGAAGATATGCCCGATCTGCATGTCGTTGCTGCCGGTTCGTTGCTTGAATTTGCTCTCGCTGAACTGCCCACATTTGGTGTGGGGCGTATTCACAGCATGTACATGTATCCCATGACTTTCGATGAGTATCTGGAAGCAAATGGCGAAACAATTTTACTCGATTTTAAACGTAAGGCATCGCCTGATCAACCATTGCCAGAAGTAATTCATAATAAACTGATAGCGTTGACGAGATCATATATCCTTGTAGGAGGCATGCCCGAGGCCGTAGGAAAATGGGTTGCGACACATGATTATCTGCAATGTCAGGAAGTGCAAGACGACATTATCATCGGTTACGAAGACGATTTCCCCAAATATAGAAAGAGAGTTGATCCTGTTCTTCTGCGTTTGACTCTACGGAGTGCTGCTGCCCAGGCAACTAAAAAATTCTCCTATTCAGAAGTTGGGGGAGGTTATAGGACTGAAGATGTTAAGAAAGCTCTTGAGATGCTTTTGCTGGCCGGTATATGCGTACAGGTCGTCAGGACAGATGCTAATGGGCTTCCATTGGGTAGTGAAGCTGACTATGGCTACAGAAAGGTCTTGATTCTTGATACAGGTCTTTTATTGCGTTTGCTGAATATGTCTTCAGTGGATGTAGCCAAGATTGCCGGTGAAATCCTTACTGAGGATCCGGCCGAGTTAGTAAATAAAGGACCGTTGGCAGAAATGCTCGCAGGTCTTGAAATGTTAAGATATAAGACACCAAACCTGAGACATGAATCATATTATTGGGTCCGTCTCGCAAAGAATTCTCAGGCCGAGATCGATTATATAGAGGCAAAAGATGGTCTCATTCTTCCTGTTGAGGTTAAGGCAGGGATGAGAGGAGGAATGAAGAGTTTATGGATATTCATGCGTGAAAAGGGGCTCACATCCGCAGTAAGATGTTCGCTTGAAAATTTCGGTCGCTTTGAATACATTGATCGTGAGGCCTCCGATGCTGTTAGAAAAGTTGCCATCTATCCTCTCTATGCTCTTTCAAATTTAATCCATTCCTGATGACGGCATATACGTGTTATACCTCTGCGGGTAAAGCAGTAGGCATGGAATGAAAAAAGCAGCCGATTCACATCGACTGCTTTTTAATGTTTTCCATAATACTTTTCAAACTAACCTAACATCATGAAACGATTTTCTGATATTATAACATCGCTGATGTTTGAAAGGTTTATGGGAATGTAAATTTTTTTCAAGAAATTTTTGATCGTGAGGTTACGGGGTCACGGATTGTGAGGTTACAGGGTCACGGATCGTGAGGTTACGGGGTCGCGGATCGTGAGCCTGCGGGGGTTAGCGGAGGAGGATCTTGCGGTTGGCGAGGATGTAGAAGCCGGGGGCAAGGGTGAGTGTGGTGGTGCCGGGGGCAAGACGGAGGAGGCGCACCGTGCCGTCGAGACTCGTTAGAGGTAGGGTGCGGTCAATATCGCTCCGGATTGAAACTGTCGTGCCGGTTATGCGGATATGAAGGCCGTTGGTGCTCCAGCCGTCAGCATTCCAATCGTCAGACGAATTTCCGGGAATGGTTACTTCATCTACGCCGGCCTCTTCGCCCCATTGCTGCTTGAGCCAGGCGATTGAGCCGTTGAGGTATCTTTGCAATAGAGAAGCCTGATACGAGATATCGGCATGGGCATACTGCGGCCAGCGGCGTGCGTCGTTGATAGCGGCTACTGCTATGCGGTCGGCATTTGTAGCCAAAGCCTCCTGAAGAGTGACCGGTCCGTCAGGAAGGAAATTGAGCCATACGTCTTTCACTTCCTCCACGAATCCGGCCATCTTGTAGAACTCGCCGATCCAAACCTGTGTGAAGTCGGGGCGATCGAAAATGAATCTTGGATTGTCGGCTCTTCCGGCTGCAAAGGCATTGCCAAAATCCCATACCGGCCCGAATTGCCATTTCTGCCCGGCTCCACGCTGGCGGTAAAGATAGCAGGAGCCGTGGAACGATTCCATATCAAGCATTATCTGATTCGTGATGAAGTATCGCGCAAGAGTTTCGAAGTCAACCAATGATGCGGCTTGTGCCTCATCCTCTTTGGCCACTGCGTTCTGGATAGCCTGCATGGCATCCTGGAGGTAAGTCTCCTGCTCTGTGGAGAGTATCTCGGGAGATTTATATGTAAACCAGATAGGGCGTCCGTCTGAACCGGTCACTGTCACGTGCGGATCTGTGTCGTAGTTATCTATTTCCACGAGCCAGCCGCCGTCAACATCGGTTGTGGCATTATCTTCCTGTTCCACTACATCCACACGGTCTGAGTCTACGCGGATTGTCTCGGTGAGCCAGTAAAGCCCGATGTAGTCGCCGTTGAGCACCACTTCCAGAGGTGCTGTGGCGGGCGTCCAGGGAAGTCCTAATGCATCGGAAGCGGCAAACCCGAGAGCATTACGTAGGCCGGCGGCGCTGTCGTCGGCATGGGCCAGGAGGGCGAAATGCTTGCTCTTGTCCATCCCCATCAAAGCGGTTTTCTTATCCAATTTAAGGCGATAGGGTTTCTTCTCGAATCCGATCCACGTATAGTTGCCGCGTCCTTTTATCTGAAGAGCTACAGGCGACTCGGCGCTTCCGACCGCATCTATGCCCTCCGTGCCCATCGGGTCAAGATAGCAGGTGGCTTTCAGGTAGGTATCCTTGGAAACGACGGGTGCATTGTCGGCGGTGTTTATGAAGAGCACAGGGAGAGTGCCCGACCAGGGGTCGGCTTCATCAGCACCTGTGGAAAAC
This sequence comes from uncultured Sangeribacter sp., assembly GCA_964622105.1. GTDB lineage: Bacteria > Bacteroidota > Bacteroidia > Bacteroidales > Muribaculaceae > Lepagella. The sequence continues at coordinate 3,247 of CAZUNU010000005.1, forward strand.
ATTATGCACATGTTGTCGAGATCCACCTTCACGGTATAGATCCGTTTGGCCGGAGCTATGATATTCGGAGATGTCTGACGGTATTCGATCGCACACCACTCATCCCCACGGAGACTCCCGGTGGGATAAAGAGTAGCTTCGTCAAAAGCATTCCACGAGCCTTCGGGATTCTTTGAGGAGAGCTTGAAAGAATTGTCGGATGAGAAATCGATGGTAGCGACGTACAGACCATCTTTTTCCTCCACCACTAGCGGGTGAGATATATCCCAGTTATTGAAGCCACCTGTGAAGTAGAGAGTTCCGGCTATTGCGGAGAAGCGGATCCCCGCCAAGAGGATGAAGAGGATGGTCAGGATTCTGATTTTCATGATTTGTGACATTTGTTTGCCAATGAGCTGGAGTTTATTCAACTGAAGTTTAATCAATGGGGAGTTAGAAGTTTATTATGGGGTAGGAGAGTATTGGAGGGGAGATGCAAAGATAGTATTTTTACCGCTTATTTGGATGTGTCACGTAAGATTTTTCATGGCAAAGCGCCCTGGGGCTGTCGCAGCTCCGGGGCGCAGTATTGATTCTGATGAAAAATTAATCCTTTCTCTCGCAGCTGTCGTTGCTGAGGTGAGGGGTTGGAGTTATTCTGAACGGAGGTAGTCAACCGGGTTGCTGCGCGATACGTGCAGACAGTTGGCCACTACCACAGCCGTTATGATGATGAGCAGAAGAATAAGGCAGAGTGCCAGGCTTACGGGCGAGAGCGACACACGCTGTGAGAACTGGGAGAGCCATTTTTCTCCGATGATTATGGCGACGGCTCCGCCGGCTATCAGCGAGGGGAGTGCCACCCGGAGAATATCAAGGCAGAAGAGGCGCACTATCATGCGGGCCGACGTGCCGTTGACCTTGCGTATGGCTATTTCCTTTGCCCTGCGGTTGACTTCATCGGCCACGTAGCCGATCAATCCTATAAGCGCAATGATGAGTATGGCTATGCCAACCACCATCACGGCCGATCCGAAACGCCTGACAGGATTCCGCTTTGCCTCTATCCGGCTCTTGAAGGGGGTGATATACGTCTCCGTCTCTCCGCTGAGCGAGTCGATCACTTTCTGTGCTTCCGTCAGTTTCTCAGGGGTGAGGTCGGTGAATCTCACGTAGATATGCTCCCAGATCTTTGAAGAGGGGAAGAGCACACCCATACGGTTGTCTACCCGGTCGTTTTCAAAACCTCCTCTATGCATGTTTTCGATTACTCCCACTATAGTCATCGGAGGATCAACTCTCCCGTCGGCATGACCGGAAATATAGAATACCTTACCGATGAGGTCATCGTCGGTGACGCCGAATTGCTTGCGGAAAATAGGTATGGCACGTTCCTCCACTATTACCTCGTTCACCACCGTCGTATCGGTAGGAGCATTGAAATTGCGACCCTGTATCAGCTTGAGGCCCAGCAGGTCGATCATCTCGGGATTGAAGAAATAGAGGTCGCTTACGTTAATTTGATCGTCATAATGCCCCTCTGTCCACAACATATTGCCTGAGGCTTGTTCGGAGATGTCGTCAATCACCGTTGTACTCACGCTCTCTACAAATGGAAGTTTACGGAGTTCGTCAATTATTGGCCTCACTTGGCTATCCTCCATGCCATTGGAGGGGAAAGTGGCAAGATTTTCGTATTCAAAACCCATATCGATGTTTCCGAGCAGCCTGTATTGACGTCCTACAAGCACGAGCAGGCACATTATCAGGCCGGTAGCGAAAAACTGTATCGCCAGCAACACGAGTTTCCATCCCTTCCTGCCTTGTGACGCTGAGCGGAAAGCATGCACCACCGGAGTTCGGCTATAGATTATTGAGGGTATCACACCCGTGAAAATCAAGAGGAACAGACAGACGATGCCTTCGGTCACCCACACTCTTCCCGTAGAGAAGAGCTGGGCAGGTGTGTAGCCTAAAAGCTCCTTGCACAGGCCGGAGAATGAGAAGGCTATGAGCACCGCGATGCCTAAGGAGATGAGGAGGAAGAAAAGACTTTCGCCCATCACCCGTAGGAAAAGCTTGGGTCGGCCCGTGCCGTAGCATTTCCTTATTGCCATCTCCTTGGAGCGGGCTGACAGCTGGCCGATCACGATAAGCAGATAGTTGAGCGAGGCACACATCAGCATCACCACGGCGAGCAGGCCAAGCATGAGCGTCATCCTTTTCACCTCACCGGCGCCAGAATAGGCACCCTTGAGCGGACGGAGCCATACTTTATAGTCGGATATTGTGAAGGCTTGCTCCGGGAGCTTTGTTTTCAGGTGGTCAAGTATGCGCGGATGCAGATCGTCGAGGTCGGTGTTGGGAGCCAGCACCACGTAGCTGCTGTAGCGGTCGTTGCCAAGGAGATTCTCAGTGCCGTCGCTCATGAAATGCGATATGGTGGGCAGGGCGAGGTATAGGCGGTTGCGGATAGTGGAGTTGAGAGGATAATCTTCATACACACCCATGATTGTGCCCTTGAAAGAATCGCCCCAGCCGACATTGGAGAAACGCAGCCCGATCACGTCGCCCCCGATTTTCTCGGCCAGCGAGCGCGGAATCATGGCATTGTTCTCTATTCCCAGAGCCTCGCGGGGATCGCCTTCGATCACCTCCGTGGGGAGCACATCGAAAAGGCAGGAATCTGCAAGGGTGATAGCGTTCACCTCAAACGTGCGTCCATCGTCGAGCTTGATGCTGGTCTTGCCGGTAAGTGAGGTGAAACGGGTGGCTTTCTCCACTTCAGGGAACGTGCGGCGGAGTTCCACGGCCGTACCGCCGGGTGTGGCGGTCCACTCGCTATACTGGTCCTGCATCACGGTGCTCTGGGCAATCTGGTAGATGTTGTCGATATTAGGGAAGAAAGCGTCATACGTCTCCTGGAAGTATATCTTGGCCACAAGAAGGAAGCCGATGGCCAGACCTACCGAGAGACAGAGTATCTTTATGAGATTCCGACGCAGGTCGGAAGTGAAAAATTTAAACATAGCGGTTTAATTTCTTGGGTGAAAGAGAGGGGAGTGAGAATTCGCGTTCTGAAAATCTTTCAGGGAAGGCTCAGATGGTGGTGAGCTTGTCTACAATCTGTCCGTCGAAAAGATTGATTATGCGGTCGGCGGCGGATGCGTCGCGCTGCGAGTGGGTCACCATCACTATGGTGCTCCCCTCACGGTGGAGATCGGAAAGAAGCTGCATCACCTCCGCGCCGTTCTTGGAATCGAGATTACCTGTCGGCTCGTCGGCCAGTATGAGACCCGGGCGGCTCACGATGGCTCTTGCTATGGCGGCACGTTGCTGCTGACCGCCGGAGAGCTGCGAGGGATAATGGCGTTCTCTATGCGAGATACCCATGCGGGCGAGTGCTTCATCCACGCGCTTGTTTTTCTCTTCGCGCGACATCGGAAGATTATTGAGCGGGAGCATGATGTTGTCGCGTACGGTCATCGTGTCGATTAGGTTGAACGACTGGAAGATGAATCCTATGCGGCCCTTGCGGTAGTCTGTGCGTCCGCCCTCCTTGAGATTGCCCACCTCCTTGCCGTCGAGCTTATAGCTGCCTGAAGTGGGGTTGTCGAGCAGACCGAGGATATTGAGCAGGGTGGATTTGCCACATCCTGACGGACCCATTATGGCTACAAATTCGCCGTCGGCTATCGAGAGCGACACATTGCTCAGAGCGGCTGTCTCTACCGTATCTGAACGGAATATTTTCTCCAAGTTTTTGATTTCAATGTTCATATCGTTACAGTTTTAGTTTTTTTCAGTTTGTAAGAATAGCGCAAAAAGGGAGTGATTAACGCGTTATCTCCAGACGGTCGGCATTGCCAAAATCATCGTAAGAGCTGGTGATGACTGTCTCACCCTCTTCGAGACCTTCGAGCACCTCATAATACTTCGGATTCCGGCGCCCGAGCTTCACCTCACGTTTGGCAGCGGTCTTTCCATCAGGCGAAAGCACGTAGACGTACTTTCCGCCTGAGCTGTTGAAGAAAGTGCCTTTCGGAATCATGAGCGTCTTCACAGGTTGCCCTAACAGGAGATCGATGGGGTAGGTCTGACCTACGCGGAGGTTGTCGGGTAGGGTGCCCTGAATATCGAGGTCGGCACGGAATTTTCCGTTGGTCACTTCCGGATATACCTTGCGCGTGATCACGTCAAACTCCTTTCCCTGGCGGTTGACACGTCCGGTGAGGCCGGGCGACACGCGGTCGATGTAATGCTCATCGATGTAGACGGTAAGCTTGTAATTGTCGAGTATGTTGATCTGGCCCACCTGTTGCCCTGCGGCTACATTCTGGCCGATCTCCACGCTGAGGTTGCCGAGCTGGCCGCTGTGGGAGGCTCTCACGTTGAGGTTGTCGGCTCTCTGGCGCACAAGGGCGAAGTTCTCCTGCATGTTGGCAAGACTCTCGCGCATCATGGACAGTTGCACCCCGCGATAGGCTGAATCCTGGCGCAGTCTCTCCTCCAGGAGATGGAGGTTCTCTTTGGCAAGCTCATAATCTTCCTGAGCCTTGAGGTATTCCTCGCGTGAGGTGAGTCGCTCGTCAAGCAGGGTCTTCTGCTGCTCGGCGGCGCGTCTTTTTCTGTTGAGTTCGGTGCGGGCGGTGAGGATATCGCGTCTCACCTGCAGGCGGTTGCTCTCCATGGAGAGTTCCGTGTCGCGGAGCATGTTCTGCTTCTCGGCGAGCTGTGATTCCGAATCGAGAATCTGCTGGCGCAGGAGAGGGTTGCGGAGCACGAGAATCACGTCGCCCTCCTTCACCATAGCTCCCTCCTCCACGAGTTTCTGTTCCACGATACCTGTCTCGAGGGCAGCCACCTGCACTGTCATGCCTGTCTCGACGCGGCCTGAGAGATAGATATAGTCGCTGAATTCCCCTTCCACCACCTTTTGGGTGGAGAGAGTGCGGTAATCAGCCTTATAAGATGAAGAGCGCGAGGCAGCCACAGCCCATATCACAGCTCCGGTGACGAGCACTGCCACGGCCACCCACGGGCCGTATTTGCGCAGACGGGGAAAGCGGCGTTTTATTTCTGTATCCATGATTCTATCGTTGATAAAAGAAGTGTATTCTGAAAAAGATTTTATTCTCTGATGAGGGGCACGCCCTGATAGTAGCGGAGAGTGATCTCGGAAATCACTCGCTGTATGCGTTTCCCGGTGAGGGTGGCCTCGGCAGTGGCCAGTTTGGAGCCGGCTGTATAGAGGTCGATCACCGACGCCATGCCCAACTCGTATTTTCGGCGGATAGCTTTGTAGGCTATCTCCTCAGCCTCGAGTCGGGTGAGAGCGGCGGTCAGTTCCTCGATAGCCGCATCGCGATCAAGCAGGGCCTCTTTCGAAGCCTTATCTATCTGATACTCGGTTTCCTCAAGGCGTGTCTGGCTTTCGCGCAGGCTTACTTTGGCGCGTCTCACCTTGTAGGTCGTGGCCAGTCCGTCGAAGAGAGGGAAGGATAGTGAGAGGCCGATATATTCACCCATGTTGTTGCGAAACTGCCGGCGGAAAGAATCAGCCGTGGTGCCCATTCCCACGAGCCGGTAGTAGGATGATGAAATCCCTGAGGTGAGGGTGAGGCGTGGAGAGTAGTCTCCTTTGGCCGCGTATAGAGAATATCTGCTCGACTTCACCGCCAATTCCGCTTCCTCGATCTCCGGCAGTTTCCTGTAGAAGCTTGAGTAGTCATCGTAGCCGGCCATTGCGGAGAGCTCCGGATCATCTGTCAGCAGCTCCAGAGGCTCATCGGAGAGAGGCATTCCCATTGATGCGCGCAGATCCAGATATGCCTTCTTAAGGAGATTACTCTGGTTGGTGAGCTCATATGTATCTGATGCTGTCACCGCTTCCAGTTCCGCTACATCCGCACCGCTCTTGGTGCCGAGTTCCTCACCTCGCCGTGTGGCGGCAAGATCAGTGGAGTCGCGACGGAACTGTCGCTCCATCTGCTCCACCATAGCCTTGCAATAAGCCACGTTGAAGAAATTCTTGATTACATCCAAAGATACCTTATCCTCCTCCACGAGGTTGTTTTTCTGTGAGCGCAGTTCATCAGTACGGGCCGACTTCAGATTGTGGATGCGTACGAGCCCGTCGAAAAGCGGCAACGAGAGGTCTACTCCGAATCCGGAACCGAGGGTCTTCTTATTGTCGTAGGTATTGGTCTCGGGGTCGATGTTACGTCCGAAGCTCAGGCTCGCGCTGCCCCTGAGGGAAATGTAGGGCATCAGATCGGCAGCCGCCACATGCTTGTCGGCGCGTGCTGTCTCTGTCTTAAGGCGGCTGAGCCTGTTGGAGTGGGCATGTTGCCGGGCATACAGCAGGCAGTCGTTGAGCGACCACGCTCTTTCGCCGATGTTATTGGTTTCATCAGCAAGAGGTGTTGCTGTCGCGGCCTCATCCGCCTCTCCGAAATTAATAGGGGAGTGTGCCGAAACCGCAGCGGTCAGTATAAAGGAAGTTAATATGGTTGCTATCCGTTTCATGGCTGCAAAGTTAGGCGCAGACAAGTTGAAAAGTGCCGGAATATCGAAAAACCGTCATTTCTGAGGGTCATAATGTATAAAAAATAGACAGTGAGAGGGCGAAGAACGGTGAAAAGCGGCTTAACCGGTTTCAGAGTTCCACGGGAATGGCTAAATTTGCATAGATAAGTTTCAAAAGCCGCAATAGTGAGGGTATTGATGCTTGCTTACCAAATATGTGAAGGATATGAAACTGCTTATAGTAGATGATAATGCCGCAGTGAGAACCACTCTCAAGATTCTGCTCAGCCGGGAGTATGAGGTGACCGCTGTGGGCGATCCCACCCTTATCCCCGCTCTACTTAACGGAGGAAGCTTCGACGTGATGCTTCTCGACATGAATTTCGACAATACGAAACTCGACTGCAGCGACGGCCTTTTCTGGCTGGAGCGGATAATGAAAACCCCAAATCCTCCGGCTGTGGTGGTGATCACTGCTTTCGGCGATATAGACGTGGCGGTGAAGGCTATGAAGATCGGAGCAGCCGACTTTGTGACCAAACCTTGGAACAATGAAGAGCTTTCTGAAAAACTACGCAAGGCTATAGCCAAACACCGCAAGCGCCGCAGTGATGAGGATGCGGCCAAGCGCACGCGTGAGATGGAGCAGGCTCTTCATGAGCGCGACAATCTTACGCTCGATGAGGTGAAAATCCGGCATATCCGCAGCGTCATAGACCGTTGCGGTGGGAATCTCTCGGCTGCCGCGGAACAGTTGGGCGTCAACCGGCAGACACTGTACAATATTTTGAAAAAGACGCAGTGATGAGACATTTCAGACTGAATGTGGCCTTGCTCCTTACAGCGGCAATAGTATTGGCGGTGGTCGCTACGGTGCTTTTTGCGAAGGGATTTTGGGCGCCCGGGATCTTGGTGACCCTCTGCCTGATTATACCCGTTGCTGCCATATGGCATATGCAGACACGGCTTATACGCACTATGGCCGGTTTTGTGAGTGCTTTGGAGATGAACGATTCCACGATGCGGATCACTACCGGGGGCGACCCTGAGTTGCGCAGGATGTCGGAAGCCATGAACCGTATCTCCGACCTTTATCGCCATAACCTCATTGAGTTGGAGACCCGTAAACTTTACTACGACCGTATTCTCCGCATAATGACCCACGAGATGCGCAACGGCATCACCCCGATGGCGTCCATGACAGCCGACATGATCGCCAATCCGGAAGCCTACAAGGGTGAGACGCTCGTAGAAGTGGCCGAGCTGATGCACGGTCAGGTGGAGGGAATACGCCGCTTTCTTGATTCATATTACACCCTTACCCATCTGCCGGAACCGAAACTCACTCCTGTCAGTGCGTCTGAATATTTCCATGGTGTGCTTCGATTGGCAGAAGCGGAACTGAGGAGACGCGAGTTGCCGGAGAACAGCGTAAGCTTCATTGTGCCGGAGGAGATGATTATCGACATTGACCCGGCTCTGATGAATCAGGTGATGATCAATCTGCTGCGCAACTCGTTTGATGCCATGATACCCGGGGTGGCGCCTCATGTGGAGGTGGTGCTCACCGTGTCTGACGGTCGCCCGTGTCTGACGGTGACAGACACGGGCCGGGGCATACCGGAGGACGTCTTGCCCAACCTCTTCCAGCCCTTTTTCACCACAAAAGAGGGAGGTAGCGGTGTGGGCCTATCGATATGCCGGCAGATAATAAGGCGCCACGGGGGTGAGCTCCAGTTGCGCAGTCGCGACGGTAAAGGCACCACCGTAGTCATCACCCTTTAGCCAAAATAGTCATTTCAATCCGTAAATTCATATAAATTAATTGTTGATGCTTATTTATATCGAGGATTTTATATAACTTTGCGGAACCTATCCGAACACTCTATGAGTAGAGATATGAGATTTTAATTTTTATATAGCGGTATAAGTAAAATAGCGATATAAGATCTTTAACCTTTCAATAACCTATTAGCATGAATAAATTTTACACGGCACTACTCTCCTTAGCTGTGGGCGGCTCAATGATGGGTCAGGCACGGCAGGGCTCGCTGTATGTGGATACCGGCACGAAGGGCCATGATATCAACCCCGGCATGTATGGTATCTTTTTTGAAGAGATTAACCATTCCGGCGACGGCGGCTTGTATGCCGAGCTGATCCAGAACCGTGGTTTCGAGGAACAGACCATACCCGGCGGTTTCCATGAGACCGGAACCAACAAGATCGCCACCGAGAGCTTCACGGAATATGACCGACTCACAAGACGACAGCTTAACTGGGACTGGGACTACGCCCGTAAGAAAATGACCGGTTGGAGAGTGGAGGGCACGGATTGCAACCTCTCATATGATGTGGTCACTCCCATGGTGCCCCTGCATGAGTCAACTCCCAATGCCATGCAGATCACGATCGAGGCCAATGGCGCCAATCCTACGGCTCGCCTCATCAACACGGGCTACTGGGGAATAGCCGTGGAGAAGGGTGAGAAATACAACCTCCGTTTCTACGTGAGCTCTTCCGAAAGCATCAGCGGTTGCGAGGCTTACCTCATCGACTCTGAAGGCAACAGGATAGGCTCTGCAAAGATTGCCCTCAACTGCAATGGCGACTGGCAGGAGTGCAAGGCTGTGATCACGGCCGAAGATACCGTCACTGACGCTGAGTTTGTGCTTCAGTTCGCGGGTAACGGTGTGGCTTACGTGGATTACGTATCCCTCTTCCCTGAGAATACTTTCATGAACCGCGAAAACGGTATGCGTCCCGACATCGCAGAGATGCTTAAGGAGTTACACCCGAGCTTCATGCGCTGGCCCGGCGGCTGTATCGTGGAGGGCATAGTGCTCGACAACCGCGTGAAGTGGAAAGAGACACTTGGCGACCCTATGACCCGTCCAGGACAATATGACCTCTGGGGCTACCGCTCCACATGGGGCATGGGCTACCATGAGATTCTCCAGTTTTGTGAGGATCTCGGCATGGACTGCATGTTTGTGGGCAATGCCGGACTCTCCTGCATAGGCTGGGGCGGCCAGTACGTTCAACCCGGTAGCGATCTCGATCCGTTCTATCAGGATATCCGGGATGCCATCGAGTATGCTATCGGCGACCCTGCCACCAATGAATGGGCGGCCCGACGCGCCGAGGCCGGACACCCCGCGCCGTTCCCTCTGAAGTATGTGGAGATAGGTAATGAGAACTATGGCGCCCGCTATGATGCCAACTACAAATATATCTACGAACGACTCAAAGCTGAATATCCCGACCTGACTTTCATCAACACCATGGGTCTGGGACATGCCGTGGAATTCGACATACACACCGATATGATCGACCCCCACTGGTATGTTGCTCCCGAGTTCTTCTACAACAACCGCACCATGTTTGACCAGGTGCCGCGTGGCAACTATGAGATCTATGTGGGTGAATACGCCACCAACGTACGCGTGGGCCAGGGCAACATGGATGCAGCTCTCTCGGAGGCGGTGTTCATGATGGATATGGAGCGCAACTCCGATATCGTGAAGATGGCTTCTTATGCGCCTCTCATCGAGAACAGCAATGCCCGCAACTGGACCTGTAACCTTATCTGGCAGCGCTCGGGCGAAGTGTTCGGTCGCGCATCTTATTACGTGCAGAAGCTATTCTCCGAGAATATTCCCTCCTACAACGTGCCTTTCGTGCTCCAGACCGACCGTCTCTCCACTCCGTATGCGGGTCGCGTGGGTCTCGGCACATGGATCACAGCCGGAAAATTCCGCAATATGACCGTCACTTCTCCCGAGGGCAAGAATCTCTACTCTCCCGATTTCGCCGACCGGCGTGCGGAATGGACCGATATGCAGGGCACATGGAATGTAGACGAGGATAAGTATTTTGTACAAAGTGACCCTCGCACATCCCGTTGCATCTCGTTGATGAACTCTTTGGCCTTCAACGACTGTGTGATAGAGGTGGAGGCCATGAAAACTTCAGGCGACGAGGGATTCCTCATCGTTTTCGGCGCCAACGATAATGACTGGGATCACTACTATCAGTTTAACATCGGCGGCTGGGGCAATAAGAAAGTAGCCTTCGAGGAGGTGACCGACGGAGTGGGCAACGTGATTTCAAACCAGCCTGACTTCGTGGTTGAGAACAACAAGTGGTACACCCTCAAAGTGGTTTGCGCTCAGGGCAAGATCGAAGGCTATATCGACGGCAAGCTCTATTGCGAATACACATTCGGCGACATCCTGCCCGGACGCATTGCCGCCCATGCCGGCTACAGCGAAGATCTGAAGGCTACGGTTGTGAAGGTGGTGAATGCTGAGTCTGAACCGCTTCCTCTCTCTCTCCATGTAAATGCACAGAATCTGGGCGATGCCGAACGGATTACTCTCAAGGCCTCCACACTCTGGGATGAGAACTCTTTCAGCCAGCCCGACTTCATTCAGCCGGAGAGAGAGAAACTGAGCGTCACTGAGCATACAGCCCTTGAATTCCCCGCTAATTCTCTCACAATACTGCTCTTCTACTCCATTCCTGCCACCCAGCCTATGGAGATGCCGGCAACAGCATATTCTTCCGACGTGCGCGAGCTCAGTCAGGATGTGGAATCAGCATGGAGTCTCAGCCTTAAGGAGGCTATTGCCGAAGCAGAGGGAGTGGCATTCTCTGACTTGGCGGGATATGAGGCTCTTGCCTCCGCCATCACTGCAGCGAAAGAGGTGGCGGCTGCCGGCGATGATGCAGTCTACCGCCTTGCCACCAATGATCTCCGCGCCGCCCTCAAGGCTTACTACAAGCTTCAGATGATTCCGTCCAATGAGATCGAGGGCAAGATCGTGAACGGCGACTTCCCGACCAATGGCGACAACTCAGGCTGGAGCGGCAATCTCGACGTTCGTTCACACGTAGCTGAGATATTCAATGCCTGCTTCAACGTGTCGCAGACTGTAGAGGGCCTTGAGGATGGTTACTACATGGTTTATTTCCAGGGCCACTACCGCAACGGCGGTCAGGAGGAGGCCAACCGCAAGCATGCCGACGGCAGCGAGGAGCTTCTTGCCCGTTTCTCTCTCAACGATATGGAGACTCCGGTGGTGTCTTCGATGAGCGAGGTGCACGACGGCTACTGGTGGGGCGCTCCCAACACAATGGAGCAGTCTTGGGAAATCTACAGCAGTAATCCGGACTATTATGCCAACTATCTGATAGCTAAAGCTCAGGACGGCAAGCTCACCATCTCGCTCAGCAAGTCGAAAGCTTGCGACACCGACTGGTTTATCTTCGGCAACATGCATCTTTACAAGGTGCCGACCGAGGCGGCCTCCGTGGAGGAGATAGGTGCGGATCTCACAGCGTTCTCACCCGATGCCTGGATCTATGATCTGCAGGGTCGCCTTGTAGGCAGCTTCGGCGGCTTGCGGCATCTCACACCCGGTGTCTACATCGTGAAGGAGGGTAGCCGCTCGGTAAAGATATCCATCTGATAAAAGATTGTAAGATGCTCTTTATGAGATTGAAACATATATTCGCAAGTGCCCTCATGGTCTCCATGACGGGCATTTGTGCTTCTGCACAAGGCACTGCAGAAGATTACAACCGTGCCTATTCGCTGCGCGACAGATTCAGCGCGGCCAACGTGTATTATTCCAACGTCAATCCCGAATGGATAGGCGACACCCATAGCTTCTGGTATGTGCGTGAGACTCCCGAAGGACGCGTATATACAGTAGTCGATGCCGACAGCCGTAAGCGCAAGGAACTTTTCGACCATAAGGCTCTCGCCGCTTCACTTTCAAAAGCTACCGGCAAGGAGGTGGACGCGACCGCCCTCCGCCTGGGCCGTCTTGACGTGAGCCGGGCGCAGGATTCATTGACGTTCATTTACGATAACCGTCGCTGGGTGGCCACTAAGAAGGGTGCCAAACTTGCTGATTTGGGTGAGCTTCCGGCTCCACAGCCTCAGAAGCACTGGATGGAACGCGACGATGAGAAAGACGCATCGCCGATTCCATCGCCCGACGGCACGAAGACCGCTTTCATCAAGAACCACAACATCTACGTGCGCGACAATGCCACCGGTGCGGAGAAGCAACTGAGCATCGACGGGTGCCCGGGCAATTACTATTCGAGCTATATACAATGGTCGCCCGACGGCAGCAAGGTGGCCGCCTGCCGCATACGCCCGAGCGAGAAGCAGTATGTATATTACGTCGAGTCGTCACCCTCCACGCAGCTCCAGCCCATCCTTCATAAGCAGGAGTATGCCAAGCCGGGCGATGAGTTGCCGTTCAAGGTGCCCTGCATCTACGATGTGGAGACGGGCGAGGGAATTATACCCTCGACTGAACTCTTCGACAGCCAGTATGAGATTTATGGTCCTGAATGGAACCCCGACGGCAAGGCCGTTACGTTTGAGTATAATCAGAGGGGCCACAAGGTTTATCGTGTGCTGGAGCTTTCGGCAGAGACCGGCAAGGTGCGCACTCTCATAGAGGAGAGTCATCCCAAATACGTGAATTATGTGCGCCGGTTCCGTCATGATCTGCCCGACGGCAAGAGGATGATCTGGATGAGCGAGCGCGACAACTATGGCCATCTCTATATGATAGACCGTGAGAAAGGAGAACCCATGTATCAGATCACCAAGGGCCCCTGGTATGTGCGCGAGGTGATTGACGTGGATGAGCCGGCCGGGAAGATCTACTTCACAGCCAATGGCGTCACTCCCGGTGAGGATCCCTATCTGATCCGCTACTATAGCATCAACATGGATGGCACCGGCATGACAGATCTCACACCGGCCCACGGCACCCACACCGCCGCCATGTCGGCCGACAAGAAATATATTGCCGACGTATGGTCTACAGTCTATGAGGCACCGGAGGCAGCTGTGCGCAACGTGGCCGACGGTTCTGTGGTGATGACTCTTGAGAAAGCCGATATCTCAAGGATTGTGGCCGACGGCTGGACGGCTCCCGAGGTGTTCGTGGCCAAAGGACGAGACGGCGTCACCGATATGTGGGGCATCATACAGCGTCCCACCAATTTCGACCCGTCTAAAAAGTATCCCATCATAGAATATATCTATCAGGGGCCGGGCGATGCCTATGTGCCCAAAGCTTTCCGCCCGTACAACTGGACCACCACATCGCTTGCCGAACTCGGTTTCATAGTTGTGATGGTAGATGGAATGAGCACCTCCTGGCGCTCGCGCGATTTTGAGAACATCTGCTACAAGAATCTCAAGGATGCCGGGCTGCCCGACCATATGCTCTGGATAAAGGCTGCCGCAGAGAAGTATCCCTATATGGATATAGACCGTGTGGGCATTTACGGCTGTAGTGCCGGGGGCCAGGAATCGACTACGGCTGTGCTGCTTCATCCCGAGTTCTATAAGGCCGCCTATTCCGCTTGCGGCTGCCATGACAACCGTATGGACAAGATCTGGTGGAACGAGCTATGGATGGGTTATCCCGTCGATGAGAGCTACAAGGAGTGCAGCAACGTTGAGAACGCGCATCTGCTGGAGCGTCCGCTGATGCTCGTTGTGGGTGAGCTCGACGACAATGTTGACCCCGCCTCCACAATGCAGGTGGCCGACGCGCTTATCAAGGCCGGCAAAGACTTTGAACTTGTGGTGATACCCGGCGCGCATCACACTATGGGTGAGGACTTCGGAGAGCATAAGCGCTATGATTTCTTCGTGCGCAATCTCATGGGCGTGAATCCGCCTGCATGGAAAGATGTAAAAACTAAATAAACGATATCAAGATGACAATGGATGTAGAGAACGTGCTTCTCAAAAACACGACCCTCCTTTCGTTTGCCTCTCCCGAGGAGAAACGCATGATTCCCCACGGCAAGGGGCAGTTTCCCTCCGTGGATATGCTCAAGGAGGCGATACGCCTGGTGAAGACGATAGTATTTCCCGATTTCTTCGACAAACAGCGCAACAGTGCTACGATGCGTTCCTATTTCATAGGCACGAGCATAGAACATCTCTACATCATACTGACAAGGGAGATAGCCCACGGCCTGAGGTTTGACCATGTAGGCCTCTGTGATGAATATGACACTGAGGCCAAGGATCTTGCGCTCAAATTTATCGACACTCTTCCGGAGATAAAGCGGTTGCTCTATACGGATGTGGAGGCAATGTTCAACAATGATCCGGCGGTGGATAATTTCGGCGAAGTGATACTGTGCTATCCCGTGGTGCAGGCGATGGTGCATTACCGTGTGGCTCATGCGCTGCTTACGCTCGGTATACCGGTTATTCCGCGTATACTGACTGAGCTGGCTCATTCCGAGACCGGTATTGACATACATCCCGGCGCACAGATAGGCGAATATTTCGCCATAGATCACGGCACGGGCGTAGTAATAGGGGAGACCTGCATCATCGGCAATCACGTCACCCTCTATCAGGGCGTGACTTTGGGCGCGAAGAACTTCTCGCTCGACAGTCAGGGCCATCCGGTGAATATCCCGCGTCATCCCATCATCGAAGACAACGTCACCATCTATTCCAATTCCTCTATACTTGGCCGTATCACCGTTGGCCACGATTCAGTGATAGGCGGCAACGTATGGCTCACCAATTCCGTGCCGGCCGGCTCCAACATCGTGCAGCGCCGCGCCATCTCCATGACCTTCACCGACGGCCTCGGCATCTGACGCAAAGAGAAGTCTTCAGCCCGGCAGAAAATAAGTTAAGCACTCTGGAATATTTGTATTCAGAGTGCTTATTTCTTGCACAATAATATTTTATAGCAAAGCAGTCCTGATACTTTTCAGCGCGTACAATATACTTGAATAGACTTCTATATCTTTTGGACTGCGCAAAAAAAGAATAGACACGGGTCAATTCTGGATCGCCCATGTCATTTCTTGGAGGCCTGTCAGTTTGAATAAACCTCAAGTTATATGGGAGAGGTTTGGATTTCAAGGGACTAATTTATTTGTCGAGAAAGGGCCGGAAGTATAGGTGTTCAATTTCTCCCCGGCCGAAGTTATGTGGCATAAAACCATTGGTTCATAATTTGATTTATGAACCCAACCAAGGCGTTGGCCTTTAGATTGATATTTCTCCCGCCCAAAATTTTTAGGCTTGGAATTTTTGTTTAAGATACTTCCCATAATCCTAATATTTTTACAAATTTAATCAATTCTCTATTCTTAAACAAATAAAGTTAGATAAATTATTGCCAGCTTATTTATGCTTCATGTGGCTGAAGATTATGGAGCAGTTGAATTCGTATACGATGCGTAAGATAAGGTCAAACTTCAGGGAATTAGAGGAGCGGATCGGGATTTGGAAGAAAGTTGATAAAAAATAAATAAAAATTTGATAAAAATATTTGCATGGTTCAGACATATGGCTTAATTTTGCAATCCCATAGAAAACTCTTTTTCTATCCGACCTTATTAAAGCATACCGATCAACTTCATCAATGATAACGAGCGATCCGTAGCTCTACGGCTCTCGCACCTTAACCTTTCCCGCCAATCCGGGATCCGACTTCCGGCAAGAACCCTAAGGCTTCAACCGGATGTCAATAATACCTTGAGAGACTGTCCTAATCTACAAAAGGATTGTCTTATCTAAACCGAAAACTGATAACTGACAACATAGAACTTTAAAACTAATCTAATGAGAATTTTTCCTTCTTTAGCAGACTGTAAGCTGCGTATCGGAGGCAGGAATTTCAAGGGAATCCTCCTTTCGATGCTGATGCTCCTTGTCGCTATGCCGGGTTTTGCCCAGGGCAAGTGGGTTTCAGGTACTGTTACTGATACTGACGGAGAGGCGCTTATAGGCGTTACTGTCAAGATCGAAGGTACAAGTATAGGTACAGCCACAGACATAGATGGCAAATATCGCCTTGATGGCGCCTTGGGTAAGGAACTGTCGTTCTCTTACGTGGGCTATGCAACACAGAAGATAAAAGCTGATAAGGCTGTGATAGATGTAGTGATGACAGCCGATGATGCAGTGCTCGACGAGGTGGTGGTAGTGGGCTACGGCACAATGAAACGTAAAGACCTTACAGGTTCAATCACCACTGTTAATTCAAAAGACCTTAATGTGGGCGCTTACACTGATCCCGGTCAGCTCCTTCAGGGTAAAGTCCCCGGTCTCGTTGTGGTTCAGAACTCTGACCCTAACGGTGGTGTAAACTCTCTTACCCTTCGTGGTGCATCTACACTTAACGGCTCTACCTCACCTCTTTACGTTGTTGACGGTATTCCCGGTGTAAACCTCAACCTTATCCCGCCGAGTGAAATCGAGAGCATTGACGTGCTTCGCGACGCTTCAGCCACTGCTATCTATGGTTCGAAAGCTGCTAACGGTGTGATCATAGTCACCACTAAGCGTGGCTCGGAAGGCCCGGCGCGTGTAACTTATTCAGGCTATGTTTCCTGGGAGAAGATTGCCAAGGATCATGACATGATGACTGCTTCTGAACTCCGCGCTTACGCTCAGGCTAACGGTATCAATATCCCGAATGACCGTGGCGCTGATACCAACTGGGCTAAAGAGGTGCAGCGTACCGGTTTCGCTACCAACCACGATATCGCTATCTCCGGTGGTAGTAAAAATACCACTTATAACGTTTCTCTCAACTACATCTCGCGCGATGGTATCATCAAAGGCGTAGGTAACAATCTCTTCACGGGACGTGCATACGTTGAGACAAAGACTCTCAAAGACCGTCTTACACTTGGCGTGGGCATCAATGGAAATATCCGTAAGGAATGGGGCGTGCCCCGTGACATCGAGGGTAGTTCAGTTTATGAGGGTATGTACTATTATTCACCTCTTGTGCCTGTCAGGAACGAGGATGGAACATGGTATGCAGACAAGACCATCTCGCAGAACTATAATCCGCTCTCTCTGATTAATGAGAACCGTTCGATGGCCACCTTCAAGCGTATGCAATATACCGGCAAGGCTTCTCTGAAGATTATTGACGGCCTTCTTCTTAATGCCAATTTCTCTTATGATACTCAGAGCTACAATTACAGAGACTATACTTCTACTGAAAGCCAGAATAACTCCCGTCATGGTGAGGCATCACGTAAAGTGACCGACGACTGGGGCAAGCTCATGGAAATCTTTGCCAACTATGACAAGGAATTCAATGAGAACAATAAACTCGCCCTCATGGCAGGTTACTCTTGGGAGGAACACAAGAACGGTGATGGTTTTGGTGCTCGTGGGTATAACTTCTACGATGATTCACTCGGTTGGTACAATATCGGCATGGCCAACAGCTGGGATGCCGATCCGGTATGGGGTGAGTTGGAAAGCCATACCAAGATGATCTCTTTCTATGGCCGTGTCAACTATTCGCTTATGTCAAGATATCTCGTGCAGGCCGCTATCCGTCGCGACGGTGCCTCCACATTCGGTAAGAACAATCGTTGGGCCACATTCCCCTCTGCTTCTGTTGCATGGCGTATCTCACAGGAGAGTTTCTTGCGCGACAATTCATGGTTAAGCGATCTCAAGCTTCGTGTAGGCTGGGGTCAGAGCGGTAACGCACAGGGCTTCGATATATACACATCAAGATCATTCTATGATATGGCTACATCCAATAA
Source organism: uncultured Sangeribacter sp. (assembly GCA_964622105.1). GTDB lineage: Bacteria > Bacteroidota > Bacteroidia > Bacteroidales > Muribaculaceae > Lepagella. The sequence goes on from CAZUNU010000005.1 coordinate 21,349, forward strand.
TAAGCCTATTCGCTTTGATTATGTAGATCCAGTCACAGGCACCGTGACTTCATATAAGACTCTTACGGCTGCCCGTAATGTAAACGACGACCTCAAGTGGGAGACCACCACAATGCTCAACATAGGTCTTGACTTCTCTTTCCTTAACGGACGCATCGGCGGTACGATCGAGTACTACAACAAGGATACCAAGGATATGATCTGGGATTATCCCGTGTCAACCGCTCTCTATCCGGTGAATAAACTGACCGCGAATGTAGGAAAAATGCGCAACCGTGGTGTGGAGCTCATGATCCAGGCCTATCCGGTGCAGACTCGCGACTTCACATGGAGCACTTCGCTCAACTTTTCTCACAACGACAACAAAGTTGTGAGCGTATCCAACAGCGAATTCAATGCCGGAGTCCTCAACCGCTACGATCCCCATCTCCCCGGTCTTTCTCAGGGTTGCAACACTCAGCGCATTGTAGAGGGTAAGCCTATCGGTTCATTCTACCTTTGGGATTGGGCCGGCTATAATGATCAGGGAGTGTCTACTTTCTATCGCTATGATGCTGAGGGCAACCATATTCTTGATGACAACGGGAATCCCTTGACTACAACTGATCCGGGTGAGGATGACCGAATCTATATGGGCAATGCACAGCCGAAACTCACTATGGGCTGGGACAACAAACTCAGCTGGAAGAACTGGGATCTCAACCTCTTCTTTACAGGCGTGTTCGGACAGAAAATCTTCAACGAGCCACATGCGTATTTCTCCTACGTTGCATCCGTGTCGCAGGGAAAGAATGTCATGTCTTCTGTAGTGAAGGATCAGCTCGCCACCGATGGTCTCGCTCATTATCCTTCTCAGCGTTATCTTGAAAACGGCAGCTATTTCAAGCTTGCTACCGTGACACTTGGCTACACATTCCGCAATTGCTTCAACGGCTGGCTGAATGATATCCGTCTCTACGTGTCGGCAAACAATGTATTCACTATCACGAAATATTCCGGACGTGACCCTGAGATCAACCTGGGCGGTCTTGAGCCGGGACATGATACCCGTAGTGATCATTATCCTCGTACACGTCAGATACTTGTGGGTGCCACCATCAACTTCTAATCCTTCTAATCTGAACAGTTGAAATGAAAACTATAAAGAAATTACTCTCACTCGGAGCGTTGATGGCCGGAATGTGCATGGTTTCATGTACCGACCTCGACACTGACATAAATACGAAATATACAAAATTCCCGAACAACCCGATAGCTGTAGAGGGTGAATTCAACGCCTGCTACAAGTATCTCCACGGCTGGTTTGGACGCGACTTTAATGAAGGCGTAGTCTATCAGGGAGATGAAGTGATGGGTTGCTGTTATGGCGTAGGTAACTACTACGATGACGGCCGTTATCTTGACGCTTCAGTTCATGATCTTGATCTTGACAACTGGCGTTCCAGAATAATCGAGGGCTGTCTGTCGGGCATCACTTACACAAACACAAAAATCCTGGCTTACGGAGGTGAAGAGATGAACGATCCCGTGGTTGCTCCTCTGCGTGCTATCCGTGCATATTATACCTTCTGGATGATGGAACTCTATGGCGATTCACCCATCATGCGCCGTCCTCTCGAGGAGGGTGAAGCCATAGATCGTGCTCCACGTGCTGAGGTTGCCCGTTGGATAGAGAGTGAGCTTCTTGAGATTCTTTCTCAGGAGGGTGGACTCAGCAAGGCCAATGATGCCTCTACCTATGGCAAACCCAACTACTGGATGGCTGCCGCCCTGCTGGTGAAACTCTATCTTAACTGGGGTGTATATACACATGATATTACTACCGTAAACAATGACACTCCCAACGAGAAGCTCAACGACTGCGTCAAATGGTGTGATGAGATCATAAATTCCGGTCTTTTTGAGGTTGGTCAGGGTTATCGTAAGAAATTCTTCCCCGACAATGGCGTCCACATCAAAGACTTCATCTATGCTTATGACGTTGATCCGGCTACTAAGAATGACGGTACTACCACCTGGTATCGTTGGTTCGGCTTCAAGAAGGAGGGTCTTTGTCGCCCCTATTCGCTTGGTTGGGCTGTTCCGAAATCAATTGCAGGTAATGCAGTGTTGACCAAGGAATGTGTCGATCGTTTTAACCTTCCGGGCGACGAGCGTAACAAGATCATCCTGCAAGGTCCGCAATACGTGTTTGACGCTAATTATGAGCAGACTAATGAGCCTGTGTACGTGTATATGGTTGTCAATGATCCTTCTACCCGCTTAGGCCAGCTGAACTATCGCGCGGATTTTGATTTTGACGATGCATCCATATATTCTCTTGGCGACGAGGCATTGCCCGAGCCCTCGAATGAGACAGTAGCTAACGGTACAGCCTATCTCAATATTCAGAAAGGTGCACGTTGCTTCAAATATCCACCGCGTGAAGAGGATTACACGCTTTGGGATCGCCAGCAGGCAAATGATACCCCGATATTCCGTTTTGCCGATATCTTGCTCACCAAGGCAGAGTGTATCATGCGGGGAGCTACTCCAACTCTGGGCGCGACAGTGAATGATCTGGTGAATGTGGTTCGTCGTTGCTCCAATGCCCCTGATGTATCGGGTAATTTCACAATTCAGGATCTGATGGACGAACGTTCACGTGAATTCATTCTCGAACCGTGGCGTAGAAACGACCTTATCCGTTGTGGAATGTTTGAGAATGACTGGGGTCAGAAGAACCGTTACAAGGTGTGGGACAATAAGGAGCATACTGAATTCCATTGGGTAGACCGCGATGGTGTGAAAGATCCGAACCGTCGCCTGATGCCTATCCATCGTGGCATTCTTGAGACCAACCTCAACTGGAGTCAGAATCCCGGATATCAGGGTCTTTAATACTCAAGCTTAAAATTTTGAGCCACACGGCAGATCCAACATAGTCTGCCGTTGGCTTCAACCCAAACATATCTAATTCCATATTATCTAACCTTTAAACTATGGTAAAATTCAACTTCAAGCGCAGCGCAATGCTGCTCGGAGCCTCCGCTGTACTTCTGTCAGCAGGCGCAGCCGGCACTTATCGTGATGTTACCGGCCAGTACATGAAAGATTCTGCTTTCCTTCCGGGATGGCAAGGTGCCCTCACTGCAGTGGGTTACGAAGTAGGCGAAGTTTACAATGGAGCATTCAACCTTTATCAGGTGTTGCCCGACATGCCGGCAGGAGAATATGTCCTCACTGCTAACGCCTTCTATCGTTGTGGATGGAATGGTGATGCACAGCGTCTCATGGTTGATGGAGCTTATCATTACGCTTATCTCTATCTTGGCAATGTGGAAGTGCCGGTAGAGGGCCTTTTTGATGGCGGTCGTCTCGTTGCTCCCGATAATCTTGAGCAGGCTAAGGCTGCTTTTGATGCCGGAGAATATGTGAACACAGTCACTTTCAATCATCCCGGTGGCGATCTTCTCCTTGGTATCAAGAACCTTGGCTGCTATGTTGGAGAGTGGTGTGCGTTTGATAACTTCTCTCTTAAGAGCGGTGATACCGACTACACTGATAAGATTGTCAATGCTGACTTTGCAGAAGGTTTAGCCATGAACAATCCAAATTGGGATATGACTAATTCAGCCGGAGAGGTTAAGAAACCTGACGATAACAAAGGTGGTGGTGTATATCGTAAGACTAATGCATCTCCTTACAACTTCGGACAGCAGGTGGAGCTCCCTGCCGGTACATACCGTTTCAGTGCCCTCACTTTCCTTCGCCATGGTGGTGGTGGCAACTACGACGGTGAGATTATCAGCTGCAAAGGTGAATGGAAACTTCAGGAAGTCCCTATGTCTCCCAAACAGTGGTATGATAAAGACGCATACGATCCTGATAATGTAGCTGACAATGCTTATCTCTACATGTCAATGAATGAAGACAAACCGGTTAATATGAAATGGAACACCGAGTTTGGTGGGAAACTGAATAAGGCTACTGACGTTCGTGCATGCCTCGAAGACTGCTGGCAGATCTGCGAAGGTGACTATGCGGTAATGCCTGAGAACGAAACTCGCGGTAATGCTGAGAAACAGGAGGTGATTCCGGGTTATGAGGTTCGCAATGTAGTTGACAGCTGGTGTGATTCCGGCAACGAGCGTGAATCTGCTGCTGCTTTTGCCAATGCTCCTGAGAAATGGCGTCAGTATGTGGAGTTCACACTCGAAGCTCCTGCAAAGGTTTGGGTAGGTCTTGCTAAAGATGCCAATGCTCCCAGCCAGTACTGGAATCCGTTTGCTGACTTCAGACTTGAGCAGTTGGTAGAGGGTGAAGGCGCTGTTGAAGGTGTAATGGTTGACGAGGATGCTGCTCCGGTTTACTATAACCTCCAGGGCGTACGCGTTGCCAATCCTTCCAACGGTATCTTCATCGTGAAGAAAGGCAACAAGACCACCAAGCAGGTTATCAAATAAGCAAGCGTATCGCTTGATAAAGCTGTAGCTTATCGCTCGAAAAAAAACGATTTCATCGCTTGAAATAGCGGTAAAGCATAGCTTGAAATTGATCAAAGAATACTCATATATTTGATGAAGTGACAAGCCGCTGCAATGGCGGCGATTATTGAACAGTTTGTTATCAGAAGAAGAAACCCGGCGGAAGTGATTTCCCCCGGGTTTTTCTTCTCAATATATGATGGGTTAGTTTTCCTGTATTTTTCCAGATGCTTAGTTTATTAATTGTATGTGTCTTGACAAATCTTGATAGCAGACTGAATGACACTATGTAATGGCGCAATCTCATGGGCAATAACTTCATATACCATTTCTCCATCAAGCTCAAAATATCCATGGGCAATATGGTTCCTCATCCCGATAATTGCTTTCCAAGGTATATCTGGAAAATTGGATTGCAAAAAATCAGGTTGAATACGGTTAATACGATTTATACCTTCACCTATGGCAGTAATGAGAGTACAGTTTGCCGCTAGCAACTGCATCCCTGTCTGGGTGGAATAATAATCCCCTACTGATTTTATATTCTTATTCCAGTCAATCAGATGACTGATTGTTTGTTCAATTGACTTAAGAGTGAGAAGAGTCCGTTCAATTGGGGTATCAGAGTAGGGTGATTGCATCGTGTGAGATTTGGTTTAGGAAGGTGGGTGAAAGATGAGAATGTCGGCGCACTAAGTCAACTGAGACCTGGAGAATATTTTCAAGGTAATCTTTTAGTTGGCTCATTAGTATTATTTTAGGTGGCATATCTATCAGTAAGTCCACATCACTGTCAGGACGGTTGTCTCCTCGTGCCATTGATCCAAACAGCATTAATCCCTTTACTCCAAATTCCTTTTGGATTCGGGGTAAATTAGCTTTCAATATTTTTATGCATTCTTGTGAACTTGCCATAATTATTACATGAATTTGAGGTATTCCACAGCTATCGGTGGACTTATCCTATTGAGGCAGACTAAGCGTGCGACCTATGGTTGAGCAAAGATAGTCAAAAGATTTGTGAATACAAAAATTGGGTGATAATGATGGGAATATTTTGACGTTCTATAAGAAAGGGGCTATGTGCAGTGAATGTGGAATTAACCCTAAATATAACCCGAAAGATTAATAGTAATTAAAAGATACGTAGATATGAGCATCATGAAGAAAATGGTAAAGGAATTTAAGAGTGGGCTGGCAACGGCAACGACAATGGCCAAGAGGGGGCTTACAGCCACAATGGCGAAGACGGCGCTGGCAATGCTTTTGGCCGTTGGGGCGATGCCCTGCTTTGGTGAGAAGGTGACAATCCCTGTGTGGCCGGAGGGTGCACCGACGGAAAACGGCTTGTCTGTGGCCAATGAGAACTGGAGCGGCGACTTCCTCAATCAGACGGCGTCGGCAGAACTGTACGTCTACCCGGCACAAAACCCCAACGGCACTGCAATACTTATGTGTCCCGGTGGCGGCTACTGGGGTCTGGCGATGAATAACGAGGGTCACAGCATGGCCGACTGGTTCAACTCAATGGGTATCACTTACGCAGTACTCAAATACCGTATGCCAAACGGCCACGACGAGATACCCCTCGCCGATGCCGAACAGGCCATGCGCATCCTCCGCAGTCATGCAGCCGAATGGGGGATAAATCCTAAGTCTGTGGGGGTTATGGGCGCTTCGGCCGGTGGTCATCTCGCCTCCACACTCGCCACACACTACACTTCGGAGTCCACCCGTCCTGATTTCCAGATACTCTTTTATCCCGTCATCACGATGGAGCAGGGTGTCACTCACCAAGGGTCGCGCGATTTCCTGATCGGCCAGTCTCCCTCAGACGAAATGGTGAAGCGCTATAGCAACGAGCTCCAGGTGACCCACTCCACACCGGAAGCATTCATCATGGTCTCGGCCGACGATGATATCGTGCCTCTCGACAACTCTTTGCGCTACGCCTCCTCACTTTCGAATAACCGGATACCCTTCTCGCTCCACATCTATCCGACAGGGGGCCACGGCTGGGGTTTCAGCAACCATTTCCTCTACAAACCGCAATGGACTGCCGAACTTGAAAAATGGCTTCAGGAACGAATCCTTTGAGCCTCCTGTCAAAATCCGGCAGGAGACACCCGTCAAAATCCGGCACAAGCCTCTTGTCAAAATCCGGCAGGAACCCCCATCAGAACCCGATAGGAGACCTGTCGTGCACTGACCTGAGTTTCCTGCCATAATCCGGCAGGAAGAGCCTGACACGACATTTCAGGGAGGATTTCCGGGGCTATTTCAGGCAAAATTGTAAGGCAAATGTTAAAAATTTGTTTGTTTTTCAAAAATTATTTGCTTTTTGAGAAAAAAGTCTATAATTTTGCCACACCGATTCATGAAGCCCACCAGTCGTGGGTATAAGTGGGCCGGGAGACGTTTTGTTTAAAGCGTTACTTGACGCTATTCTTGATGGATCAGAACTTCGCAACTTCTTACCTAAGTCAAGGATATGCAGCAGTAGACGCCGCATGGATATGAATCTATGCACCGAGGCTGAACGCGTGAGCGCAAGGCCTCTTAGGGTGCTATTCATATTTGCGTGGGCTTCACTGTTGCCATCTTGCTTAGGAGGGCATTGCGAAGGCCTTGATTCACAGGATGGCAACAAGACAGGTTCCCACGCTTTTGTTTTATTGCCTCTTCTCAGGGAATCAGAGAGGTGCATCATGAATCGGAATGCTCGACTGCATCATATCACTAAAACGCAAACGCCTTCGCAGAAAGTTACCACTGTTGCTCCTTTTGCTTGCGATGAACTGTGCATGGTCATCGGCAAGCGCTCAGGAAGTGGCCATCAAGACTAATCTTCTTTATGACGCGACTACAACTCCAAACATCGGAATTGAGATTGGACTCGGTGGTAAATCTACTCTGAACTTGGTTTATGGCATCAATCCTTGGAAATTCAAATCGGATTCCCATGGCGATCGCTTTGTAAAGCATTGGATTCTTATGCCGGAATACCGATGGTGGACGTGTACGCGTATGAGCGGGCACTTCCTTGGCGTGCATGCACTCGGCGGCCAGATGAACGCGGCCAACGTCGACCTTCCTGTTCCCGGTGCATTTTTTAGCGGAATCAATCTGCGCAACGCCGTGAAAGACAGCCGTTACCAGGGTTGGTATGCCGGCGCAGGCTTCACATATGGTTACCAATATATGCTTTCACGCCATTGGAACCTTGAGGCGGAGATCGGCGTAGGTTACGCCCATCTGTGGTATGATCAGTATCCCTGCGGCGAGTGTGGCACACGCATCTCCAAAGGTCAGACCAACTATCTGGGCCTTACCAAATTAGGTCTGTCAATCATGTATGTTTTCTAACTTAGTCCCTCAGAATATTATGAACGGAATAAAAATGATCAGAGACTTTAAACGATTCCTGATTGCCGGGGGACTCATGCTCGCCCTCGCTCCGGCTGCTGCCTTGACGCCTGAAGAGATCTCAATCGAGAACTCTTTGGCCATTCCGGTGAAAGACACCATGAAATTCAGTGCCGACATCAACGTCGGCTCCATGAAAGTGGCCTCCAACAAACAGGTTTACCTTACGCCCGTGATCTCAGACGGCGAGGGAAATTCCACTACTTTCCCCTCGGTGCTCATCAACGGCCGCGCAATGCAGATAGCCTGGGAGAGAGGCACGGTGAAGACCCCCAATAATTACGAAAACGGCATCTTCACGGCCATTAAGAGAAACAACGGCAAGCCTCAGACAATAGCTTACAACGCTACCATCCCGATGCAGAACTGGATGTGGAGCCCCTCCGCTTCAGTGAAATGGGTGATCGACACCTGCGGATGCGGCCATCTCTCCGGAAGCGTGGCCAAAGACGAGGAGCTCCTGCGCCTCAATCCTGCCGAGAGGATGAGAGCCTCTTACATCGTTCCGGCCATAGCTCCAGCTCCCGTCACCATTCACGAAGGCAAAGCCCACGTGATGTATGAGGTAGGCGAGGCTGTGCTTCACACGGAGCCATACGTTTGCCGTGACGGTCAGCCGATCGACAACCGCCTTGAGCTCAAGATTATCGATGACTCCATCTCAAATGCTCTCAGCAATCAGAACATGGAGATTGCCAAGATCTCGATCTGCGGCTACGCATCTCCCGAGGGTTCTTATCTCGGCAACCAGCGGCTATCGACCGAGCGCTCACGTTCACTCGCCACTTATATCGCCGACCGCTACAAGCTCCCGAAAGAGAAAAGCGAATATTCTGCTGTAGCGGAAAACTGGGATGGCTTCCGTCAGATTGTGGTTGAGGATACCTACATCACACCCGAACAGCGCACAGCCCTCCTTGAGCTTATCGACCGCCCTGCTTACGGCCCGGCTGACTACGACGACAAGGACAAGGAATTGAAAACCAATCCCAAATTCCGCGGACTCTACAACAAGATCATACTTCCGGAATGGTTTCCGACATTGCGTACCACAAAGTTTGAGATACAGACGCGCCTCAAGGAGCTCTCCGATGAGCAGCTTGCGGAGGTTATCAAGACCGACCCCGAGAAGATGTCGCTCAATCAGATGTTCCGCGTCTCCAAGCTGTATCCCGAAGGCTCCCCGGAGTTCAACAGCGTGATCTCCACGATGCTCCGCTATTATCCCGACGATGAAGTGGCCAACCTTAACGCCGCATCGGCAGCCCTGAAGAACGGCGATCTCGCGCAGGCAGAGCAGTATCTTGCGAAAGCCGGCGACTCCCCGGAGGCCGACAATGCACGTGGCATACTTGCTTGCTGGCAGGGAAAGATGGATCAGGCACGCGAGTATTTCCGCAAGGCCGGTGCGCTTTCTGAGGCGGCCAAAAACCTTGAATTGCTCGGCGAGAAATAATCAGGATGCATTAGCACAAAAGAGACCTCAATAACCGTCTTGCCCGACTTACAAACAGCAACTTACACATATAGCAACACAACAATATTCAACTAACTTTTAATTAATTATGACAAAATCGTATTATTACGGAGCGTTGGCCCTTGGCCTTCTCTTCACGGCCTGCTCAGACGACAAGATGATCGAGCCGTCAAAAAATGGTCCCCTCGACAAGGATCAGACCTTCTACGTCAACATGGCTATCCGTGGTGATATTCCGGGTTCCACTCGTACCAGCACAGGTAATGGCAGCCCCGAGCATGATGCTACAGATGCTGACGGCAACTACACTGATTTTTCCCAAGGTAGTGACGCTGAGAACGGTATCAACAATGCTTACTTCGTATTCTATGATGAGGATGGAAACGTTGTAGGTGACATTGTTCCCATTGAAAATATCGGTACTGAACAAACTTCAGCTGCCGATGATCCTGAAACTATCGATAGATGGTATTCATCTACTATTCCGGTAGTAGTAAGAAAAGGTGAGAAAATGCCTACTCAGGTAATCTGCTACATCAACCCGATTTCTCCCTCTACTCTCCAGAACCCGCTGAATGTTATTCAGACGATATCTCGTTCCAACATCTCTACTACGGTAGATGGTAAACAGTATTTCGCCATGAGTAACTCTGTATATTATCCCTCAGCAGGAGGCGCTGCTGTTTCTGCAACTCCGCAGATAGCAGTTCCAATTCCTTCAAAAACTGTAGATGGCAACACTGTTACAGGTCTTTTTGCCACTGAGGATGAAGCCAAGGCTGCCTTACAAGAGGATAACGAAAATCACAATCTCGTAGTTAATATCTACGTAGAGCGTTATGCTTCAAAACTTTCTTTCTCTACAGCTAATGCAGAAGCTTACCAGACACGCACTCGTCTTTATAACGATGATGGCACCTTAGCCGGTACAGCTGACGTTGCTCTTCAGTTCAATGCAGAGAAGTGGGCTGTTAATGCAGAGTCAAAGAGATCATACGTTATCAAGTCATTCCGCGTGGAATCAGACTTGGGTCAAATTATGGCAGACAACTATACATATGATATGCTCAATTCACGAATCAATGCAGCTGATGCATCAAAATATATAGGTCTTACTTCCGGAACAGAGATTACTCCTGTTCTTCCTCAGTCTACAAGATGGGCTTGGAATGCTCCTTCATACAACCGTTCGTATTGGGCAATTTCTCCTGCATATTTTGAGGATGCATATCCTGTTGTTGCCGGTGATATTGATGTGAATGATGAAACCGTTCAGCAGAACTATCTGACTTATGCACAGTTAACTGCCGCTACTAATGCAAAAGGATTCAATGTTCCTGCCACAGGCACTTCAACTCAGTATTTCAAGGAAACTACTGTGGGTACAAAGGCCTTGACTTCTGATAACCCAGCTGCCGCAATGCCCTCAGTAATTTTGGTAGGTAATTACAAGATTACTTCCGGTGCTACTACAAATAGCCAGGTTGGTTTCTACACTTACCTGAATGGAGATGTTGATATTACTACTACAGTAGATGGAACCACTACTACTGTAACAGAATCTCGTCCTTATGTGTACTTTGAATGTGGTGCCAATACTCTCGACAGCGAGGTTCCGGGTACCGGCAGTATGCTCAAGCGTTTTATCGCGCAGTCTACTATCCTCTATAAGCAGGAAGCTGATGGCACATATTCAAGATTTACAATTGCCGATGCAAGAGCACGTCTCGCCGATCCGGATCAGGAAGTTGGTTTGGCAGTCTCTGAAATCTCAGATGCAGTTAAGAAAGCAGTTGATGGAGATAATTCAACAACGCTGAAACTTCAGGCTAATGCAAGATCTCTTCAGATTACTTCTGCTGCTGACGCTGCAGGTATATATATGGCCACAGCAAATGGTTATATGCAGATTGTTGCTGATGATGCTGCTAATTTCAACAGCAACACGATGATTAAGCTTACAGATGCCAACAGCACTCTTATGCAGCAGGTAGGTTACGCTTATTATTATGACAACGGTCATGCTTACTTCAACATTCCTGTTAAGCACCTTGGCTGGTATCGTGCAGGTAATGAGCAGAAAAATGATAATAAGATCGATTGGAGTAAAGTTCGCGTAGGTGACTTCGGTATGGTTCGTAACCATTCATATCAGGTTAGCGTGAACAAGATCGTAGGTCTTGCATCAGGTATCGCCGGTGACAATACACCTATCGTTCCTCCGGCCTCTACCGATGAATACTACCTCGCTTACTCAGTTCGAATTCTGAAATGGGCTGTTGTGCCGGTTCAGGATGTGGATCTTTGATTCTGAGTGTTGATTATTGATTTGGAATTAAGATGATTGTGAAGTTTCAGGTTAAGGGGAGCAGACGCCCCGACGCCTGAGGATGCCATCGGGCGTCATAACAGGACGCCGGGATGGCAGAAGGCCATAGCGTCAAAAACGGACGCCGGGATGGCAGAAAGCCATTGGGTCAGAGACAAGGTGACCATGGCCTGATTAGGGCAGAGGGGGCCGGTACCCCCCTCTGTTCACCAAGGATTCCGATTTTACCGCTGAATCCACAACTCATTGATTTAATACGAAAACCATGCATATAAAGAATCTGAAACACCTCATCGCTCTGCCGACTGTCTTGTTGGCTGCGGCCCTCACTTCCGGCTGCACGATGGTGACCGATGATCTGGAGCCTTGCCCCGCCCAGCTGCGGATCAAGTTTGTATATGACTACAACATAAAATGGGGCGACGCTTTCGCTCATGAGGTGCCCTCTGTAAATATCTGGGCTTTCGATACATCCGGTGCCCCCGTATGGAGCGGCAGCGCCGAGGGCAGTCAGCTCGCGACAGGCAATTTCTACCTCGACACTCCCCTCGAGGAGGGTGACTACGACTTTGTGGCATGGTGCGGACTTTACAACAATCAGGAGTTTGACCTCGCCACCTACAATCCCTCTTCCAAAGAGGAACTGGAAGTGACGATGAAGACGCTCGAAGAAGAGGGCGTCTACGTTTCGAGTCAGCGGTTGTCGCCTCTCTTCCATGCGGAGATGTCTGACGTGGAATATGAGGTGAATCCCTACCTCCCCACGCAGAAGATCGTGACAGCCTCCCTCATGAAGGATACGAAGGATATTCGCGTAATCCTCAGAAATATAGACGGAACCGAGATTGAGGATAAAGACTATAAGGTGACGATCACTATTCCCGACAACAGCCGATATGCATGGAACAACGATCTCCTGCCTTCGCAGACCGTGCAATACTCTCCCTGGGACATCCGCTACGGAATCACCACCAAGCCGGAGGATACAGACCTCAACAAGGAAGAGACACGTGCCGACGAGACGATCACCTCGATCGCTACGCTCGTGTTCGACCTCTCTACGGGCCGGTTGATCATCCACGACAACCCTCTTCAGGATGCCGTGCTCACCATCCACCGTAACTGGGACGACCGCGATCTCGTGCACATCAATCTTATCGAATACCTTCTGCTCATAAAGGGTCATTACGGCAACATATCTGATCAGGAATACCTCGACCGTCAGGACGACTATTCAATCGCCTTCTTCCTCGACCCGAGAAGCGACTATTATGTGGGAGGCGTAGTGTTTATCAACGGCTGGGCTGTGGTGCCCCCGCAGGATCAGGAATTTTAACCCATCGGTTTAACAGATTGCAAGTATCGCTCTATGAGATTTACAAAAATCATAAGGAATTGGTTACTGTTCGCGGTGTCGGCTGCGGCTTTGCAGTCGTGTGACGCCGTGACCGATGATCCCGGGCCATGCCGTGGCGACGACACCATCACCCTGAGCTTCAAGATGCTCACATCCGATCCTCTTCAGGAGACACGCGCCGATGGTCAAGGACATGTGGAGGTAAACAGCGAGTATCGTGAGCTTGAGGATGGACTGGACCGCGGTGATCTCGGTATATTCATATTCGCGAAAGCTCCGACAGCAGCTGCTGACGCTCCCGAAAACCTAATCATGAAGGTGACGGATCTTGGATCGTCTACAAATCCGCAGCAGATGATCACCGGCTCTCCCGGCGCATACACCATAACCATGGCTTTCAAGAAGACTGACTTCGCAGACGCTTTAGGAGGCTATGAGCTCGATCCAAATACAAACAACAACATCCAATTCAGGGTGCTGATCTTAGCCAACTGCGGAAAGGGCAATCAGGCTACTTCATGGGCTGATATAAACGGACAGACTTTTTCTGAAGTAATCGGGCAAGCATCAGACTTGGCTTTCCAGATGTCGTGGCTTTACGAGGGCAATCAGGGCGACGCGGATGTTACGGGTCTTTACAAGGGTAATATCCCGATGTTCGGCACAAACACCTTCTCCGTAAGCGAGGCCGATCTTTGGTCGAGCAAAGCCGAGGAGCGTATATATCTCGGAGAGATCAACCTGCTCAGGGCTTTGGCGAAGGTGAGGGTGGTAGACAACGTGCAGAATAAAGATGAGGAAGGCTATCCTAAAGTTACAGAGGCGGAATTCATCGGCTCACAGGATGTGGCCTACTGCCTGCCGGCGGATGCCGCTGACTACGTGGATGGCAATCAGGTTCATACCCCGAATATCTATGACCCCGACAAGACCCTTACAATGCCTGAGGGTAATGCCTGTACATATAAGTTAGGCACAATCCTCGACGGCTGGAACATGACCCCTGAAGCCAACCGCAAGGGTCTGACCCGCATCGGCTACGTGCCCGAGCAGAAAATCGGCTACCTCAACGGCAATGTCCAGCAAGGCTTCCCCATCTTCCGCATCACAGCAGCGTTAAGAAAAAATGCCGATGGCTCTGACGAAACAAAAGTATATAATGTGCCGATGATAGGTCTCTATGAAGGCAAGGAAATGAATTTCGGAGCGAATATCTTGCGAAATCATATCTACACTCTTTCAGTCAACAGTATTGCTGTGGGAACTCCTGCAAATTTCACCGTTCGGGTTGATAACTGGGCTCCGGTAGAAATCAATCTTACGTATACGGAGACAGTGACAGTCGAGCCACGAATTGATTGGATCGAAGGTAGTTATTTGAACGAAGATACTGAGACTGGACGTATATATGCAAGACCATGGTCGGGCGATAACGCCGTGCTGATGCATTGCACGTTTAAGATCCGTACTCCCCAGGGTGCTAAATGGACTGCCTATCTGATCCCTTTGGAGGGCACAAATAACGCGGCTTTCCAATTTACCGATAAGGATGGAAATGATTTGAAAGATGAGGAGGGCAACGTGCTGACCACCTCAACTTCAGGAGTGGTCACCACTGACACGGAGTTGACCAACCTATATATAAAACCGACCATACAGACTCCAACGGAGCTGAACAGTGCCATCCTGCAGGTGGTGGTTACGTTAGGAAACGGAACGACTATAGAAGTTCCGCTGACTCAGATTAACGACAAGTATAAAAACTATACAATAGTTCAGAATCAGCAGTAATATTAACGCGAGATTTCCAATGATACTCAACAGACTACATATTCTACTAACAGCATTGATGCTCAGTGTTATCGCTGCCGGGTGTGGAGATAACGCGTTTGACCGCCTTCCCGAGCCTGTGCCGGGAGCGCCGGGCACACTGACCATCATTTTCAAGAGAACTGCCCTCACGCGTTCTGCCGAATCCGACCAGTCGGAGTCATTTATCGATAACGTCACCATTGCTCTTTATCCCGATGACCCTGCTGAAGATGTGGCGCCTGCGTGTGTGAAATCGTTTTCGGGTGTCACCAATACCGTTGTCGATAACCAGGTTACTTCCACTGTCACGATGTATCTGACCGATGAGATGATACAGACACTTTTCGCCAATACGTCTGGCCGGAAATGCCGGGTGTATGCTGTAGCCAATTATCAGGGTGCCATACCGGAGGATGCTACGATAGCTCAGTTGAAAGCCTTGACAGTTGCTTCTGATTTCAAAAACACACAGGTGCAAACGTCTTTTGTGATGTTTGGTGAAGATGGAGAAGCCACCTATACCGGTCCCGCTTCCGGCAACACAGTAGGTAGTGCCGCCGGCTCCTGCAATCTCACGCGCGCGGCTGCCAAGATAAACCTCAATGTACTTCTTCCGCCAAGTATTACAGCCACCAATTCTGCCGGTAAGGAGGAGACATGGGAGCCTGTCACCGGTGAAAGACAAATGTGGGCCTATATCAACAACGGCGTGCAATCCGCTATCGCTTATCCGGTAACTAACACGGATGGCACTCCGTGGAAACCCTCGGCCATCGAGGCATACTACAATAGCGATCCCACTAAGGAATTGACATATAGATTTTTGTCAGACGCTGGTACACAAACCGTTAATGGCGTAACCCATGATAAATTTGGTATGTCGGTGCCCTTCTACACATATCCTAATGCGTGGAGCCAAAATGTGATTGAGGATACGAGCCAGACCACACTCACTCTTATCGTGCGTTGGAAAAAACACAATGAGAATTATTGGGCTAACTATTACTATCAGGTGCCGGTTACTCCAACCGACCTTTTTCAGATAGATAGAAATCATGCCTACACCATCAATCTGACGGTAGGTATGCTCGGCAGCATCGTGCCTGAGACTCCGCTTAAAGTTGAGGATGCCACATATCAGGTAATCAACTGGGGCAATGAGCAGGTTGACGTCAATATCAACGACTACCGTTATCTGGTGGTCAATCCCAACGTCGTGTCAGTGCTTAACGAAGCCGATGTGGAGATTCCTTTCTATTCTTCACATAGTGTGGATATTCAGAACATCACCATGACTTTCCAGCGCTTCAATTTCTATTCCAACGGAAATGGTGAAGTAGTGGATATCGTAGTGCCGAAAGGTAAGCTTGATGCCTCTGTCAATGGCACAGGTGCTTCTCAGGAAAAGATGGTGTCGTATGAAATTGCCGATGGAGCTAATGGCCAGAAAGTGATCAAGCTGCATCATGCCCTCGAAATCTGGAATGCAGTTAATGATAGGGGCAACACTATAACATTTACAGGCAATAGTGGCACAGGTCAGCAAACTCTCACAAACGTAACGAACAGCATTGTTCGTTTCGAGAAGCCTGATGATCCGGAAACTCCCTTCTCCTCTTACGTATTCAAGCTACATATCCAGCATCATGATAATGCATCTTATAGTGAGGATATTACCATCACTCAGTATCCTGGTATGTATATTGAAGCAAAACGTAACCCTGGTAATGGCGCTTCAAACCATAATGCAGGAGGTAATGTATTCGTAAATAATGGTTATCACACCGTTAATTATAATTATTATTTAGGTAATGTTACCACTCAAATGGGGGCTAGTGCTCAAAATAATGCCAATCCTAATATGTATGTGATTACGGTTACCCAGTTAGATGCATCTTCTAAGTATCAATTGGGGGACCCGAGAACACAATACTATAATAATAATCTAACTACCAATAATAATGCGTCCTTGACGACTCCAACTACAAATGGTAATCCCGCCGGAGCACGAACTGGTAATGTAAACTATGCTACGAATCAAAACTGGTGTGCATCCTCACCAGCTCTGTATCCCGTAGGAACAGGTAATCGTACTTTGTCGTACTATTATCCTACGATTGAAGACGAGTCATATAAATATAGAATTGCACCTAAATTTAGGGTTGCTTCCTCTTATGGCAAGACTCAAACATTATCGAGAAATGGAGCAAGACGCAGAATGGCTACCTATCAAGAATTGAACTGTCCAGCAGGTAGATGGAGATTACCTACATATGGAGAGCTTGAGTTTATCATCTCTCTGTCAAGTACAGGAAAAATTCCAGAATTGTATTCAGTGGGATACTATTATTGGACGGCCCAGGGACCTTGTTTAATTAATAATGATGGAACAATAACATTAGCAAACGTAAATACCAACAACGTATCTGTAAGAGGTGTATACGATGAATGGTATTGGGAGAATTATCCGCAGTACGTCATTACTCCTACAAATAATAGATACACTTACACTTTGGGTGATGTGCCGCGTGGTGCTCAGTAACATGTATATGACAAGATATTAAGGTTATGATTATGAAACCTAAATTATACATCTATCTTCTGATCTTGATTGGG